>NZ_JAUZMZ010000155.1:0-10632 GCF_036327435.1 Rhodococcus chondri
GTTCGCTCCGTATCTGGACCCGCTCCCCGCAGCCGACCGCGATTTGTTGTTCGCCCAGCTGGCTGCCGCCACCGACGTGCTGGTCTGGCACGTGCTCCGCAACGATCTGCGCCTGTCGGCCGAGCGCACCGGGCAGGCCCTGCGCGGCATGCTGCGCGCCCTCCTGCCGGCCACGCCACCCGAACCGACCTGAACCGGGCCCGCACCCGGGCCTCACACCTGAAGGCAATTGCCATGGCACGCATCCTGTTCGTAACCTGGGACGGCGGTGGCAACGTGCCACCCGCCCTCGGCATCGCGACCGAACTCCGCAATCGCGGGCACCGGGTCCGGTTCCTCGGGCACTGTCAGCAACGTCAGCAGATCGAAAGCCGGGGGTTTCCGTTCACGTCGTTCCGGCATGCCCGGCCCTGGCAGTCGACCACCGCCCACCCGGGAATCATCGGACTGTACGCATATCTGGCGGTGTTCACCGATCCCGGCCCCGGGATCGATCTCGTCGACACCGTAACCGAGGAACCCGCGGACGTGGTCGTGATCGACTGCCTGCTCTACGGGGCCATCGCCGCCGCCGAGCGGACCCGCCTGGGGCTGGTGACGACCGAGCGGGATCTCGACCCGGCCGGGCGCCGCGCCCTCCCCCCGCCGATTCACTACACCGGGGTGGTGCCGCACCCGATGCCGCCCACCCCGACACCGGTCGGGGAGCGGACGCCGCTGATTCTGGTCAGCCTGAGCAGCACCAACTTCCGCGGTCAACGCCGAGTGCTGCAGCACGTCCTCGATGCCCTGCACGGCGTCCCCGCCCGCACAGTGGTCACCACCGGAACCTCCGTCGACCCCACCGCTCTGACTGCCGGACCGGACACCGAAATCCACGGCTACCTCGACCACGAGCAAATCCTGCCGAACGCCACCCTGGTCATCGGACACGGCGGCCACGACACGACCATGCGCGCCCTCGCCCACGACATCCCACTGATCGTCCTGCCGATGCACCCGATGCTCGATCAGAAGATGATCGGCCGCACTCTCGAAGGCCACGGCGTCGCGCGTTGCCTACGCAAGAACGCGAGAACGGACGTTATCCGGGCCGCGGCCGACGACCTGCTCACCGAGGGCCCACACCGCACCGCCGTCTCCGACCTCGGGGCACGGATCCGCTCCCACAACGGCGCCACATACGCCGCCGACCTCATCGAGCACCTACCCCATCGGCAGGCAGTCGGATAGGAACGGCCGAAATCGCCCACGAAAGGGCCGTCGGCTGACAGTCTGACATCTATCCGAGTACAGACACCGGGGTAGAGAGAAGGACAGATGGCACGTCCGGTTCGCGTCGTGGTTCTCGGTTCCGGGTCCTGGGGCACCACCGTCGCGGGACTCGCCGCCCGCAACACCCCGACGCTGCTGTGGGCACGCAACAAGGAAACCGCCGACGAGATCAACGAGCAGCACCGCAACAGCCGGTATCTCGGCGACCGCGAACTGCCCGAAGGGCTGCGCGCGACGTCGGACATCGTCGAAGCCGCACACGAAGCGGACGTGATGGTGGTGGGTGTGCCCTCACACGCGGTGCGCTCGACCCTCGAACCGATCGCCGACGCGGTGCGTGCCTGGGTGCCGATCCTGTCGCTCGCCAAAGGACTGGAACCGGGCACCCGGCTGCGCCCCACCCAGGTGGTGAGCGAATGTCTGCCCGGCCACCCCGTCGGCCTGATGTCGGGGCCGAACATCGCAAGCGAGATCGCCGACGGCATGGCTGCCGCCGCTGTCGTTGCGATGCAGGACGATTCGGTGGCCACGGCCCTGCAGCCGCTGTTCGCGTCGAAGGTGTTCCGCGTCTACCGCAACACCGACGTCCTGGGATGCGAACTCGGCGGCGTGCTCAAGAACATCATCGCGATCGCTGCGGGCATGGCCGAGGGCCTGCGGGTCGGCGACAACACCCGCGCGATGGTGCTGTCGCGGGGACTCGCCGAGATGACACGGCTCGGAGAGGCGATGGGTGCGAACGCGCGCACCTTCGCGGGCCTGACCGGCATGGGCGACCTCATCGCGACGTGCACGAGTCCGGCCTCCCGCAATCGCAGGGTCGGTGAGGCACTGGCCCGGGGGTTGAGCGTCGACGAGGCCGTCGCCGAACTCGGGCAGGTGGCCGAGGGAGTGAAGACCGCTCCGACGGTGATGGAGCTCGCGCGCGAGTACGGCGTGGAGATGCCGATCGCCGCGGAGGTCGAGGCCGTGGTCGCGGGCCGGCGCACCCCCGCCGAGGCGTACCGGGGACTGCGGCGCGTCACCCCCGGAGACGAGGAGGATCTGGTCTGAACAAGTATTCGACTCTCTCGAATTTTCACTAGAGAGGTGAATACGGTGCAATCCGGCCGGTTCAGATCACCGAACCGACGTCCTCGGCGACGATCTGCTCCAATGCCCGTTCGGCGACAGCGGCGATGGTCATCGACGGATTGCAGGCGGCGGTGTTCCCCGGCATCAATGCCCCGTCGAGCACATACAACCCGCGCTGGCCGTGGACCCGGCCCTCGAGGTCGCACACCGTGCCCATGCAGGCACCGCCGAGCGGATGCCAGGTGGACGGCAGCGACGCGTTGGTGTCGGTAAGCACGCTCCCCTGTCCGGCGATCTTCCGCACCGTCGGATCGATGTGGCCGTTCTGGATGACGGTGTCGCCGTCCTCGGGCCAGCGCAGCGTCGCCACGTCCTGCGCCGAGTCGTAGACGAAACGGCCGCGGCTGTCGCTGACACCGAACCCGACCAGCATGGTGCTGCGCGCGTCGAAGGACAGTGGGGGAATCGACGCCTGGATTACCGTCACCGCGGAGGACGGATCTTCCCAGCAGCGGCTGCCGTAGACGACCGGGCCACCCTGCGGCGCACCGAATTCCTCGTCGAGGTTGGTCCAGACATAGATGCGGTCGGCGTTGGTGCCCCATCCGGCGCCGAGTCCGTCGGGCATGTCGGAAATCCGTCCCGTGGCCGCCGCGCGCACCAGGAGTTTGCTGGTGTTGAGGCTGCCCGCGGCCATCACCAGGACATTCGTGGTGAGGATCTTGTTCTCGAGTACCTGCCCGGACGTGTCGATACGGTCGACATACACCGTCCAGCGGCCGTCCTTCGCGCGCTCGACATCGGTGACCTGGTGCAGCGTCTCGACCTTCACTCGGCCCGTCGCCTCGGCTGCAGCGATGTAGGTGACATCGACCGAATGCTTGCCCGCATTGTTGACCCCGAGCGCGCCGTCGCCGTTGGTGTACGACGGAGCCATGAGGCCGGCGAGCTCGTCGAGGGCGTAGTCCCAGTCGATCGGCATCGGGATCTTCGACAGCGGGAGCCCGGCCCGTTTCACGTTCTGCGCGAAGACCCGCGCCGCCTTGTAGTTCGGGGTATTCACCAATTCGTCGGGGGCGACGGCCAATTGCAGCATACGAGCGACACGTGGGTAGTGGACCTGCGCCATGGTGGCGTAATCCAGCTGCTCCGGAAACTGGGTGTGGAACACCGCCTCGTCCGGTTGCAGAGCCATGCCCTGGTAGACGAGGGACCCACCGCCGACGCCCGCGCCGCACAGGGCTGTCATGTTCTCGCCGGGCACCGCCTCGATGAGACCCGTGTACGGCTCGAATGCCACCGGCCGACCGAACAGTTCGGGACTCGACTCGTACCAGAGAGCGCGCTTGTCGGGAGACAGGCCGCTGGGAAACGTCCGGGCGTTCGGCCCGGTGGGCCACCGGATTCCGCGCTCGAGTACGAGCACCGGAACACCGGCCTCGGCGAGGCGAAGCGCGGTGACTCCCCCGCCGAACCCTGATCCGACAACGACGACGCGGTGGTTCTCACGGGTAAGCGGAACGGGCGTGCGACGCCTCGCCGGTGCACTCTGCGCTTGTGCCGCAACCGGACTCGAAAGGCCGACACCCGCTGCGACGGCTCCCGCCAGAAACGCCCGGCGACTCAATGCTGGCACGATAAATTCCCCCCGGATGGCAATAGCGGTTCGCCCGATGCGCGCCCCAAACTAGACACTCGAGGCTTGAAGTGTCAAGAAGTGCACGCCAGTGCCGGCTGCAGCCACCGCGTGAGGAACCGGCGCAGGTCGTCGTCGTCGCGTACCTCGTCGTCATCGAAGACGATCACCGACAATCCCAGGCGGATCACGATGCCGGCGATATCGTCCAGGTCGGGCTCCAGGCGGGCATCGAGATCGACTACTCGCGCAAGAAGCTGCCGGGCAACTACTTTCGCACGTCCCATCATGCCCGCGTCGAAGAGCGGGTTACCCGTCCGGGCATGGAGCAGGCCGGTCAGGATCGGATCGGCACGCACCACCGCTCTACCGGCAACGATGAACTCGACGACGTATTCGACAGCGGTTTCGACGGAGTTCAACCGAGACCGGATGTTGCCGAGCACTTCCTCGGCGAGACCGGCCATCGCCTGGGAGACCAATTCTTCACGCGACCCGAATATCGAGTACACCGTTTGCCGCGACACCCCGGCCCGGTGCGCCACCGCCGCGATGCTGACTCCTTCGAAGCCCGCATCGGCGATCAGCCCGAGTGTGGCGTTCAGGATCTTCCCGTGCGAGCGCATGCGGACATTATCGCCTCCGGCACTGGCGCCCGGTTCCCACACTTATGGCGTCACGTGTTGGTTCTTGCATGGAGAACCCGAGAAGCCGCCAGCCTCCGGAGTCCACCCCTGAACGAGCGCTAACTGCGACGCTGTGCGATGGTGGGCACATGACCGGTGCCGCCGATACCCTGTCGACACTTCTCGACACCCGCTACAGCTGCCGCGCATTCCTGTCCAAGCAGGTCCCGCGCGAAGACATCGAGCGCATGCTGCGCATGGGGCAGCGCACGGCCTCGTGGTGCAATTCGCAGCCCTGGCAGGTACACCTCGTCGGCGGCGACGCCATCGAACGCCTGCGCGAGGCGGTGTACGCCCAGGCGGTGTCCGGCGAACTCGACCCCGACATCCCCGGCCCGGCCGAGTACCGCGGGGTCTACGCCGAACGCCGGCGCGGCGCCGGATACGCGCTGTACAACGCGCTCGAGATCGCCCGCGACGACTACACCCGCCGCACCGAGCAGATGCTCGAGAACTATCGCTTCTTCGGCGCCCCCCACGTCGCGATCATCACCACCGACAAGGCGCTCGGCGTGTACGGCGCCGTCGACTGCGGGGGTTACGTGTCGACACTGCTGCTTGCTGCGGAGTCGCTCGGCATTGCAGCCGTGCCGCAGGCCGCGGTACCCATGGCCGCGTCCGCACTGCGGCGCGAACTGAACATCGGCGACGACCGCGACATCGTCTGTGCCATTTCCTTCGGGTACGCCGACGACTCGCATCCGGCCAATACGTGCCGCACCGACCGCGCGAATCTCGACGACACGGTGGTGTGGGTGGGCGAATAACACCCACAGGGTCGGTGTTCCACGGCGGCCGGGCGATAGAGGGTGGACACAGTTCCATCCGAGCCCGAAAGGACCACCGCCGTGGCCGACATCGTCACCGAACAACTCCTGCGCCGCTGGGTTCCCCGTGCCGTCGCGGGTGAACCGCACGCCGTCGCCACCGTCGTCGGCTGCGTCCGTCCGCACGTACTGAGCTTCTGCTCGGCCCGCATGGACGAGGTGACCCGCGGGCACACCCCGGTGGAGGACGTCACCCAGGAAGTGTGCCTGGCCCTGGTGCATGCGCTCCCCCGCTACCGCGACCGCGGCGCGTCGCTGCTGCGGTTCGCGTTCGCCATTGCCGCCAACAAGGTGGCCGATGCGCGGCGCAGCGCCTCACGCACCACCGCTGCGATCCACGACGTACCGGTCCCGAGTCCCGACGAAGACGTCATCGACAGCGAACTCGCCTCCACCGCAAGAAAATTCGTCGACCAACTACCCGAGCAGCAGCGGTGGATCCTGCTTCTGCGTGTGGTACGTGGCTACAGCACCGAACGCACCGCCGAACTGCTCGGCACCACCCCGGGCGCCGTGCGCGTCGCCCAGCACCGCGCGCTGACACGGATACGCGCGCAGCTCAGTCTGATTGAGCACGCAGATAACGTCCGAAGTGTGGCACGGTGAATCCGATGAAGCCACGCTCGGCGGAGTAGATCAGCCCCTTCTTGATCAGGCCGTCGCGCGCCGGCGACAGGGACGCGGGTTTGCGTCCCAGTTCCACCGCGATCTTCGAGGTCGCCACCGGGCCGTCGTCGCCGGCGAGGTCGGCCATGGCGCGCATGTATTCGCGTTCGGCGGGCGTGGCGCGTTCGTAACGCGAACCGAAGAAGCCGACCGCGAGTTCCTCTTCCGCTGCCGGCGCACCGACACGCACGTCGTCGGCTGTGATCGGACTGCCCGCGGCGACATCCCACGTGGCCTTGCCGTACGCCTGGACGAAATACGGGTAGCCATCGGCATTTTCGTACAGCACGTCGAGAGCCTCCGCGGTGAATTCGACATCTTCGCGTTCCGCGGGTGCGATGAGGGCGTGGTCCGCCGCCTCGCGATCGAGGCGATCGATCCGGTGGTAGGTGAACAGGCGCTCGGAGTACGACTTCGAAGCCGACAACACCGCCGGCAGGTGCGGAAGACCGGCACCGACGACGATGAGCGGCGCGGTGTCCTGGCTCAGTTCGTGGCAGGCACCGCAGATGGCGGAGACGTCGTCCGGACCGAGATCCTGCATCTCGTCGATGAACAATGCGATCCCGACACCGACGTCCCGAGCGAGACCCGCTGCGTCGACCAATAATTCGACGAGGTCGATCTCGATGTCGCCGGAGTCGGCCCGGCCCTTGACGGCGGGGGCGTCGATACCGGGCTGCCAACGCTCGCGCATCGCCTTGTCGGCGGTCGCGCGCAGGGCGAACGATTTGAGGACTCCGAGGAAGTGATCGACGGACTCGGGGTCCGGATGGGCAGCGGCGATCTCACGCACAGCCATGTGCAGGGCCGAGGACAGCGGCCGACGCAGACCCTGATCCGGGCGCGCCTCGATCTTTCCGGTGCCCCAACTGCGGGCGATGGCCGCCGAGCGCAGGTGGTTGAGCAGCACGGTCTTGCCGACACCGCGCAGCCCGGTGAGGACGACGCTCCGTTCGGGCCGTCCGCGGGCAATGCGTTCGAGCACCACTTCGAAGGCCGTCAGCTGCTTGTCGCGGCCGGCGAGTTCGGGTGGGCGCTGCCCCGCGCCCGGGGCGTACGGGTTGCGGACCGGATCCATCGGTCGATGGTAACGACGTGGTCAGTGGTTTCTGCGTTCCTCTAGCGCGTGTCGTAGAGACCCGTATGCAGACGTACGCATAATTGACTTTGACATTCGTTTGCAATAGTGGCTGGATTACCGGTCATGCGATCAATTCGTCACCGCAGCCTGGTGCTGCCCGCAGCACTGGCCGCCGCCCTCGTCACGGGATGCTCGTCGGCTCCCGACGCCGCACCGGCCCCCGCCCCCACCCAACCGGCGACTGCAGCAGAGGTCGGCAGCGCCGAGCCCCGCCTCGCCGTCACCTACGACGGCGGCGTTCTCGTCGTCGACGCCACCGGCCTCGACGTCGTCGGCGATTTCCCACTGGAAGGGTTCAACAGGCTCAATCCCGCCGGCGACGGGCGACACGTGCTCGTGTCCACGAGCGGCGGGTTCCGCGCACTCGATACCGGCGCCTGGACGGAAGCCCACGGCGACCACGGCCACCACTACGCCGGCGCACCGGCACTGACAGATTTCGAGTTCCGGGCCGAAAAGCCCGGACACGTCGTCCGGCACGCGGACGCGACGGCTCTCTTCGACGACGGCACCGGACGCATCGAGATCTTCGACCCGGCACAGTTCGAGCCGACCGAAGGCGCGCCGGAAATCGATACCCACACGCTGCCCGCAGCACATCACGGAGTGGCGGTACCGCTGGACGGCGGACGCATGCTCGTCACCGTGGGAGACAGTGAATCTCGCAGCACCATCGCGCTTCTCGATGCCGATCGGCGCGAGGTCGCCCGGACCGACGAGTGCCCGAGCGTGCACGGCGAGACCGTCGCGGCCGACGACACGGTCGTCTTCGGCTGCACGGACGGCATGATCATCTTCCGTGACGGAACCTTCGAGAAGGTTCCGAGCCCGGACCCGTACGGCCGCATCGGAAACCAGGCCGGCTCCGAGCAGTCTCCGATCGTGCTCGGGGACTACAAGTCCGATCCCGACGCCGAACTCGAACGCCCCGAGCGGGTCGCGCTGATCGACACCCGCACCGCCGGGCTGCGGCTCGTGGACCTCGGCACGAGCTATACGTTCCGGTCGCTGGGGCGGGGCCCGCAGGGTGAGGCACTGGTTCTGGGCACCGACGGCAACCTGCACGAAATCGATCCCGCCACCGGCAAAATCATCCGTCGCATCAAGGTAGTCGAGCCGTGGACCGAACCCGAGGAGTGGCAGACGCCGCGACCGGCCCTCACGGTGCTCGGGCACATCGCTTACGTCACGGACCCCGTCGACGATTCGCTGCATGCGGTGAACCTCGAGAACGGCGAAATCGTCACCGGGTCGCTCCCGCACACCCCGAACGAGGTCAGCGGCGCCTGACAAACCGGCTACCCCACCCCGCGGACCGGGGCGGGGTAGCCGGGGCGGGAAGGTCAGCTCAGGTGGTGCACCTCCTGCAGCCCGTACACGGGCGTCGGAATCCCCTCGTACCGCGCCTTGAGCTGTAGTGCGAGGTAGAGCGAGTAGTGCCGCGACTGGTGCAGGTTCCCGCCGTGGAACCAGAGGCCTTCCTGCCGGGTGGGCTTCCACATGTTGCGCTGCTCGCCTTCCCAGGGCCCGGGATCCTTGGTCGTCTCCGATCCGAGACCCCAGCACTTGCCGACCTTGTCGGCGACGTCCTGCCCGATCAGGTCGGCGACCCAGCCGTTCATCGAGCCGTAGCCGGTGGCGTACACCACGAGATCGGCGTCGAGTTCGGTGCAGTCCTCGAGGATCACGCTGGTCTCGGTCAATTCCCGTACGTTGCCGTGCGCGAGCTTGATGTCGCCGTTCGCGACGAGCTCGGAGGCGCCGACGTCGATGTAGTACCCGGAGGCGCGGCGCAGGTATTTCATGAACAATCCGGAACCGTCGTCTCCCCAATCATGCTGGAAGCCGGCCTTTTCCAAACGGTCGTAGAAGTCGGCATCGCGTTCGCGGATCTTCTGGTAGACCGGGATCTGGAACTCGTGCATGATCCGGTACGGCAACGACGCGAACGTCAGATCCGCTTTGTGTGTGGTGGTGCCCGCGGCGAGTGCTCGCTCGGAGTACAGGTCCCCAAGACCGAGATCCATGAGGGACTCGGATTTGACGATGTGCGTCGACGAACGCTGCACCATCGTCACATCGGCACCGACCTCCCACAGCGCCCCGCAGATGTCGTGCGCGGAATTGTTCGCACCGATCACCACGGCCTTCTTGCCCGCGTAGGCGTCCGGCCCGGGATGCGCGCTCGAATGATGCTGCTCTCCCAGGAACCGGTCCATACCGGGGAAGCTCGGCATGTTGGGCTTGCCCGACATGCCCGTGGCGATCACAAGCTGCTTGGGCCGCAGGACCAGTGGTTCACCGTCCCGTTCGACGCGGACGGTCCACTCCTGCGCCTGCTCGTCGTAGCTCGCCGACGTGCACAGCGTCTTCGACCAGTACGGCACCTCCATGACCCGGGTGTACATCTCGAGCCAGTCGCCGATCTTGTCCTTCGGCGCGAACACCGGCCAGTTGTCGGGGAAGGGCAGGTACGGCAGGTGGTCGTACCAGACCGGATCGTGCAGGCACAGCGACTTGTAGCGTCCGCGCCACTGATCGCCGGGCCGGTCGTGCTTGTCGAGGACGAGCGCGGGGATGCCCAGCTGGCGCATCCGCGCGCCGAGCGCGATCCCGCCCTGACCGCCCCCGACGATCACGACATACGGCTGCCGGGTGTATCCGAGCTCGCGGTCCTCGGCGTCGCGCTGTTCGGACCAGGTGACGCGATTGGGATCCGCACCGTGCGTGGTGCCGCGCGGCCGTCGCGGGCCCTTGCCCTCTTCGTGCCCCTTCAGTTCCTGGAGTGTCGTCAGGAGCGTCCAAGCCCCTTCGTCCGTCAGGCGCAGGTGGCCTTCACACCGTCCGACTGCGGTATCGAATGCGATCCACGCGCTGATCACCCCGTCGTCGCTGGTGGGCGGTTCGGTCGAGCGGAACCGGCGAGGGTCGGCGTCGTCGAGTCGCTCGCGCAGCATGCCGGCGATCTCGTCCCGGCCCTCGACCGTCTTCAGGTTCCACGTGAACGCCACCAGGTCGCGCCAGAAACTGTCGATGGCGAACATGCCCGCGGCCGCTTCTACATCACGCGCGGAGAGAGCCGCCTCGAAGTCGCGCAGCCAGGCATCGACCCGCTGTTGCGGCTCGGTCTCTCGGCCGGTGGGCTGCTCGAGGATGTCGGTCATGTCGGTACCCTTTCGATCGGTGATGTGACACAGCACACACCCGATCGATCATGGCGGCAAACGTTGCATCACGTTGCGCCGGACTCGGGATGTGGCGCGCACCACATATGCCCACCTATGCTGCGGGGACAGCACCGACCGGAGGGACCGTGAGCACTTT
>NZ_JAUZMZ010000156.1:0-10577 GCF_036327435.1 Rhodococcus chondri
GTCCATACGGCGTGCAGCGCTGGGCGCGGCAGGCGATGGAATGGATCGGAACGAGCACCGGCCGTCGTCTCGATCCCGACCGCTGGTATCCGGGCCAGCCGCTGCTCGTGACGGCCAACGACCACGAGACGCGCATCTACAACGGCGACACCGGCGTCGTGGTCCGCCGGGCCGACGGCGACCTCGTCGCTGCCTTCGCGCGCGGCAGGGAACCGTTCCTGCTGCATCCGAGCCGCCTCTCGGCGGTGCAGACCGTCTACGCGATGACCATTCACCGCAGCCAGGGCAGCCAGTACGGCACCGTATCGGTGGTATTGCCCGACGAGAATTCCGCGCTGCTCACCCGCGAACTCCTCTACACTGCGATCACGCGGGCTCGCGTGCACGTGCGGATCATCGGTACCGAAGCTGCCGTGCGAGCCGGGGTCGGCAGGCAGGTGTTGCGAGCGAGCGGACTCCGCCGGGAGATCGGCATGCTGGTGTAGACAATGGACTGGTTGGACGCGGACGGCTACACGATCGGGCGACTACTCGTCACCCGAGGACTCGCCGCGATCTACCTCGTCGCCTTCCTGGCCGCTCTCCTGCAGTTCCGCGCCCTGATCGGTGCTCACGGCATATTGCCGGTGCCCGCGTTCGTCCGTGCGGTGCCGTTCCGGCGCTCCCCGAGTCTGTTCCACTGGCGGTACTCCGACCGGTTGTTCGCTGCGGTGGCGACCGCGGGCGCCGTCCTGGCATTGCTCACGCTGGTCGGAGTCACCGAGCAGTTGCCCCTCGCCGCGTGCATGCTCGTGTGGTTCGCGCTGTGGGTGCTGTACCTGTCGATCGTCAACGTGGGGCAGGTCTGGTATTCGTTCGGCTGGGAATCGCTGCTGCTCGAGGCGGGAGTGCTCGCGATCTTCCTCGGCAACGCGGACACATCCCCGCAGTTCGCGGTGCTGCTGCTGGTGCGCTGGTTGCTGTTCCGGCTCGAGTTCGGTGCCGGATTGATCAAGTGGCGCGGCGACCGGTGCTGGCGCGACCTGACCTGCCTGTACTACCACCACGAGACCCAGCCGATGCCCGGCCCGTTCAGCCGTCACTTCCACCACCTGCCGCGTCCCCTGCACCGGATCGAGGTGGCCGGGAACCACTTCACGCAACTCGTGGTGCCGTTCGGGTTGTTCGCCCCGCAACCGGTGGCGGGCATCGCCGCGGGGATCATGATCGTCACGCAATTGTGGCTCGTGCTCAGCGGGAACTTCGCGTGGCTGAACTGGATCACCATCGTGCTGGGTTTGTCGGTGCTGCCGGACGAGTTCTACGGATGGATCGTTGTTCCGATGGCGGAGTACGGGCCGACGCCGGAACCGTTCGTCGCGGCGGTCCTGTCGCTGACCGCTGCCGTGGCGGTGCTCAGCTATTGGCCGGTGCGCAACATGCTTTCCCACCGGCAGGCGATGAACGCGTCGTTCAATCGGTGGCATTTCGTGAACACCTACGGGGCGTTCGGGTCCGTCACGCGGACGCGTCGCGAGGTGATCGTCGAGGGCACGGCCGATGCCGTGTCCACTCCCGCCACCGAATGGCGAGAGTACGAGTTCAAGGGCAAGCCGGGCGATGTGCACCGTCGTCCCCGCCAGTACGCGCCCTATCACTTGCGGCTCGACTGGATGATGTGGTTCGCGGGGATCTCCCGCGACTACGCCGCCGGATGGTTCCCCCGCTTCGTGCGCAAACTGCTCGAAAACGATCGAGACACACTGAAGCTTCTGCGGCACAATCCGTTTCCCGACAAGCCGCCGGCGCGTATCCGCGCCCGCCTGTTCCGCTACCGGTACACCACCCACGCCGAGCACAGGGCCACGGGAGCGTGGTGGGTACGCGACTCTCTCGGCGACTTCATGATGCCGGTGTCACGCTCGGACGTGCGCGCGCGATGACTGTCATCAGAGGGTGACTGTCACCCGGGGGTGACTGTTACCAGAGATCGTAGGCGCGGTCCGACACCGTGAACCCGTGCTCACCGGTTTCGCATGTGACACCGGAACTTTCGTCGATCGAACACGTGAACGGCCCTACCTCCAGTGCCCGACCGTAGGGCAGGGTCCGGGCGCCCCGGTTGGGGTCCATGAAGGCGATGTCACCGATGTTGACGAATTCGGCGGCACCGGCGGCCTCGACCATCACGACGTTCGCCGGGATCATCACGTCGGGCGCTCCGCTGCCGGGGACACGGGGTGCGTTCGCCGGCATCTCGCCCTGACATCCGGCCACCGCGTCGGTGTGGACGAGGACGGCGCACTCGAACTTGCCGCTCTGCGAGAGGAAGTAGTACACCCCGGGCTGGACGCCCGCGAAGTCGGCGGCATCCACCTCGGGCAGCGCCGTCGGCGTCTTGGTGGTTGTGGTCGTGGTCGTTGTCGCCGTGGTGGTGACCGGGGCCGACGATGCCGCGGCGGCGTCGGCTGCGGTCGGGGTGCCCGAGACCGTGCTGCCGCAGGCCGTGGCGGTCGCGAGAGCGACGACAGAGAACGTGACGAACGATGCGGCTGTGCTGCCCCGACTGGTCATGCGGGGCAGCATAGCGATCGGTCAGGCGACGGCATCGACCCTGTCGGGTACACGGTGGGCAACGAGGTGCTCGACGACGGCTCGTGCGTCCGCGCCCGCGCCGCCGACCAGCATCGACCGGAAGGACGACTGGAAGGCCAGACCGGTGAAATACAAACCGGGGGCGGTCGGTACCGTGCCGCGCTCTTCGAGCGGCCAGCCGTCCGGTCCGGTCACCGGCAGGTCGATCCAGCCGAAGTCGTGACGGAAGCCGGTGCACCACACCACGTTCGCAACGTCGACAACACGACCGTCGCCGAGGACCGGGCGCCCGCCGACTACACCGGTCATGCGGTCGGTGACACGCTCGACTCCGAGCGCCGCGAGATCCTGTCGTTTGACCCGCAGGAGCGGTGCGCCGTGGTTGCGTTCCTCTTCGCGCAGCTTCCGGCCGATCGGGGTGCGGAGTGACATGACCCTCCCGGCCACGAACCACAGTATCGGGAACAGCAGTTGCATCCGGCGCGATTCCAGCGGCACCGGAATCTGACCGGTGTCGCGGCCACACAGGATGGTCGGATGGGTGCGGCCCACCTCGAACGCGATGTCGCCGCCGGAGTGCGACGCGCCCACCACCAGCACCGGACCGTCCTGCAGCTGTGTCGGGTTGCGATACTCGCTCGAGTGCAGTTGCCGGATCGCGGGATCCAGCTCCGATGCGAACGCGGGCAGGGCGGGAGTACGTCCGAAGGTGCCGGCCGCGACCACCACATTGCGTGCGACGAGCCGCCGCGGGCTACCGTCGGCGTCGGTGCAGTCGACCACGTAGTGGTCGTCGTCCTCGGACACCTTGCGCACGCGCGTCGAACCGCGCACCGGAAGGTCGAACCTCTCCGCGTAGGCCTCGAGGTAGTCGGCCACCTCGTCCTTGCTCGGGAACGAGTGCTTCGGTGCAGGGAACGCCATGCCGGGCAGGCCGTCGTAGCCGGCAGGGGAGTACAGGCGCAGCGAATCCCAGTGGCAGCGCCAGTTGTCACCGATGCGGGAGTGGGCGTCGACGATCACGAACCGGCGGCCCTTGCGGGCGAGGTGGTATCCGACGGACAGCCCGGCCTGTCCCGCGCCGATCACGACGGTGTCGATGTATTCGGTGCCGGTGGGGGAGTCGGAGGAAGGAATACGTGTTGTGAACATGTCTCGACGGTAAGGCGGGCCGCGGCGCCGTCGCATCGGGCGATCTGTGCAGACCGCCGGGGTCTCAGCGCCTGGGTAATTCTGTGTAGTCCCGGTCAGACGAGGTGATGCTCGTACGCGTAGGCGGTGGCGCCCGCACGTGAGGAGACGCCGAGTTTGGTGAAGATGTTGCTCAGATGCCGGGCCACGGTCTTCTCGCTGAGGAACAGCGCGGCCGCGACTTCCCGGTTGGTTCCGCCACCGGCCACCTCGCGTAACACTTCGATCTCCCGGCCGGTGAGACCCGCAGGAGCCGAGGTGCCCGGGGACGGCGTGAGCTGTCGGAGCCTGTGCAGGTCGGGCTCCGCCCCGAGCTCCCGGAAAGTTGCAGTGGCCGAATCGAACTCCATGCGTGCTGCCTCGTGGTCGTCGAGTGCGGCGCAGCAGTGTCCCTGCAGGACGCGGACCTGGGCACACTGGTAGGGCGCGTCGAGATCCCGCCACAGCCGCCACGCGGTGCGCAAACTGTGCAGGGCCGAGCAGGGGTCGCCGTCGGCGAGGTCCACCGCGCCCCGCGCCTGCGCAGCCATCGCGGTGAGCGCGGTCGCCTCGAACTTCTGCGCCAGGACCTCCAGTTCGTCCGCCCGGCATCGCGCGGACGCGACATCGCCCGCGGCCAGTGCGATGTCCACCAAGGCTTCGAGCATGCGCGGACGCAGCAGCGGAACGGTTTCGGCGAGTGCCCGCTCGATGCCCGCACGGGCGGCGCCGAGGTCGCCCTGCGCGAGCCGCAGCCGTGCCAGACCGGGCTGGATCTCGTGTCCGTAGCCACCGGCGCGCCGGTACGCGGTCTCGGCGGCGGCGAACTCCCCGCGCAGCCGGTGCAGTTCGGCGAGCTCGTACAGGGCCATACCGACGGCGGGGCCCCCGGGCGGCTCCGTCAACATCCGGCACGCGAACCGTGCCTGCTCCATCGCGTCTTTCCAGGAGCCGCGCAGTTGCAGCATCTCCGCGCGGTGCACCAGGCACTGGCCGCGGAACGGCACGAGATCGACCTGCGCATCGCACCAGTTGCCGAGCGCACGCGTCCACTCCGCGGCGCGGCGCAGCTGGTAGGTCTCGTGACAGGTGATGATCACCGCGCAGTACACGATCCCCGCGGCGACCGGCGAGACTTCGCCGGTGGTGACCGAGACCATGACCTCGTCGAGGATCGTGAGACCCGCCTCGGGGTCGCCCAGCAGGATGCGTGCCTGACCGACGCCGAGACCGCTCAGCGCGGTGAGGTCGCGGTGGCCGGATGCCAGACCGATGCCGTGGGCCTCGGTGAGGGCAGGCAGGGCGCGAGCGGCGTCGCCCTGCAGCAGGGTGCCGATGGCCGGCGCCAGGATGAGCAGCCCGTGCGCGGCGCACACCGGATCGTGTTCCGCCCGATGTGCGGGGGTGAGCAGCCGCTCGGCGCGGGCCAGCCACCCGGCGGCCAGGGCGGCCTCGCCTCGGTTCATCGTCAGGGTGAACCCGAGCCAGAACGCGCTTTCGCACGCCGACTCGGCTCGGTCCTCGGCGGCGTGCGCGGCGAAGGCGCGCTCGAGCAGGCGGATGCACTCGTCGTCGTTGCCGGTCAGGTACGCGCAGCGCGCGGCCCGGTCCAGGTCGGCCGCTCCGAGCGCACGCTGTGCGTCGGCCAGCCGGAAGCCGTCGAGGGCAGCCTTCCAGGACTGCTCCCGGAAGTTCTCTCGCGCCAGGTCGAGCACATCGGGTGCGTTCATCGACGCTCCGTTCGGCCCCGGGCGGGGCGAAAGGATGAAGCGAAGTGAATGCTACGCCGGGAGCGCCGATCAGTCGCCCACTCGTTCACCGGTCTCGGGGTGGAACAGGTGCACGGTTCCTTCCCGCTTGCGCAGCCGGATGGTGTCGGCGAGCCGTGCCGGGGTGCGGGTGAGCGACCGGGCGACCACTTGATTGCCGCTCTTGGGTATCCGCGTGTACACGTACGACTCGCTGCCGAGTTCCTCGACGAGTTCGACAACGGCCTCGACACCCTCGCCCTCGGTGATCTCGAACTGTTCGGGCCGGATGCCGGCGGTGACCGTGTCGATTCCGGCGGCGTGCAGGGCGCTGATCCGTTCGCGTTCGACCGGAACGACCGTCTCCCCGATCACGATGCCGTCGTCGACGACCCGGGAGGTGAGCAGGTTCATGGCGGGTGATCCGATGAATCCGGCGACGAACGCGTTGGCGGGCCGGTCGTACAGCTCGTTGGGTGTCGAGAACTGTTGCAACCGGCCCTTCTTGAGCACCGCGACCCGGTCTCCCATCGTCATCGCCTCCACCTGATCGTGGGTGACGTAGACGGTGGTGGTGCCCAGCCGGCGCTGCAGCGCCGCGATCTCGGTGCGGGTCTGCACGCGCAGTTTCGCGTCGAGGTTGGACAGCGGTTCGTCCATGCAGAACACCTGGGGTTCACGGACGATGGCCCGGCCCATCGCGACACGTTGCCGCTGCCCGCCGGAGAGCTTGCCGGGTTTGCGGTCGAGGAACTCGGTCAGGTCGAGGACCTTCGCGGCATCCTCGACCTTGCGTCGGCGCTCCTCGGTGCCCACGCCCCGCATCTTCAAGGCGAAGCCCATGTTCTCGGCGACCGTCTTGTTGGGATACAGCGCGTAGTTCTGGAAGACCATCGCGATGTCGCGGTCCTTGGACGGCACCCCGGTCATGTCCCGGCCGCCGATCGAGATGGAGCCCTCGTCGATATCTTCGAGGCCCGCAAGCATCCGCAGCGCGGTGCTCTTACCGGAACCGGACGGTCCGACGAGGACGACGAACTCCCCGTCCTCGATGTCGAGGTTCAGTGAGTCCACGGCCAGCGAATCGGAGTTCTCGTAGATGCACGACGCGTTCCGGTAGGTGATTTCAGCCATGACGAATGTCCTTCGAAGTAGCGGGGAACGTCTGTTATTTGATGGCGCCGAACGACAGGCCGCGCACGAGTTTGTTCTGCGCGATCCAGCCGGCGAGGACGACGGGCAGCGCGGCCATGGTCGCGGCGGCCGACAGCTGGGCCCAGTACAGGCCCTGACCCGTGATGAAACCGACCAGGAACACCGGAATCGTCTGCGCTTGAACGGCGGTGAGATTGACGGCGAAGAAGAATTCGTTCCACGAGAAGATCACGCAGATCAGCGCGGTGGCGGCGATACCGGGAGACACCAGTGGCAGGATCACCTCGCGTACCGACGTCCACAGGCTCGCGCCGTCCATGCTGGCCGCTTCGAGGAGCTCACCCGGTACCTCGAGGAAGAACGAACGCATCATCCACACCGCGATGGGTAGGTTCATCGACGTGTACAGGATGATCAACGCCCAGATGTTGTCCAGCAGTCCGATGTTCGCAACGATCACGTACAGCGGGATGATGGCGGCGACGATCGGCAGCATCTTCGTACTGATGAAGAAGAACAGCGCGTCCTGGGTCTTCCGCACCGGTCGCAACGACAGCGCGAACGCCGCCGGAACACCGAGAAGCAGCACCAGAATCGTCGACACGAGCGTCGCGAAGGCCGAATTGAGCAGGGCGATGCCCACCCCCGTCTCGAACACGCCCCGGAACTGGTCCAGCGTGGGGGTGAAGAAGAACTTCGGTGGGTCGGAGTACGCGTCGGATTCCTGCTTGAACGCCGTGAGCACCATCCAGAACACGGGGAAGAAGAATCCCAGCGCGGCGATCCATGCAAGCACACCCCAGGCGTTCATCTTGCGCGACTTGCGTTTACGACCCGAGGTAGTGACCCCCTCCGGGGGCAGGGTGGTGTCCGATGTCTGCGGACCAGCAGCGGTGGTGCTCATGCCGCTTCCTCCTTACCGGTGAACGATTTGAAGATCAGGCGCAGCGCGAACGTCGCGATGACGATCGTGCCGATCACCACGACGACACCCATTGCGGCGGCCTGGCCGATGTCGAAGCCGAGAAACGCGCGCTGATAGATGTAGAAGGGCAGGTTGGCGCTCGCGGTGCCCGGCCCGCCCTGCGTCATCATGTAGATCGCGTCGAAGGTGTTGACCAGGTAGATCGCGCCGAGCACGGTACCGAGTTCGATGAACCGGCGCAGGTGCGGCAGCGTCAGCTCGCGGAACAGTGCGAAGGCGCCCGCCCCGTCGACCCGCGCCGCCTCGAGGATGTCGCGGGGCATGGATTGCAGTCCGGCGAGGATCAGCAGCATCATGAACGGCGTCCACTGCCACACGAGCGCCACCATCACAGACGGCAGCGGATAACGGCTGATCCAGTCCACCTGGCCGACCCCGAACGGGGACAGGACGAAGTTCACGATGCCGAACACGGGGTCGAACATCGATGTCTTCCACACCAGTGCGGCGGCAACCGGAGTGACGAGGAACGGCGTGATGAGCAGGGTACGGGCGATGCCGCGGCCGAGGAACGCCCGGTCCAGCAGCAGCGCCAGCAGCAACCCGATGATCACGGAGATGAGCACCGTTCCGACGATGAGGATCACGGTGTTGAGCGTGACCTGCCAGAACTGGCTGTCCTGGAAGACGTCCACGTAGTTCTGCAGCCCCACGAACCGGCGCGAACCGGGACTCACCAGGTTCCAGGACAGCGTCGAGTAGTACAGGGTGAACACGAACGGGATCTGCGTGACCACGATCATGAAGATCAGGGCGGGCAGCAGTGGCCCGCGCCGGCGCCAGCCTTCGGCACGCGACACCTTGTCTTCCTTCGCCTCGCGCACCCTGCGGATGCGCTCGGCGGTATCCGGTGCAGATTGCGGCACCTCGACGGCTGTCATCGGTCCTCCCGGTAGGTCGCGCCGACGGCTTCGGCGTAGAGCTGGGCTTGGTCCAGTGCCTCGGCGACCGTCTGACGGCCGGCGATCGCGGCGCTGATCTGCTGGCTCACCCGGGTTCCGAGATCCTGGAATTCGGGGATCGCCACGAACTGGATTCCGGTGTAGGGCACCGGGTCGACGGTGGGATCGGACTGGTCGGCGCTCTGGATCGATTCGAGGGTGATGGGTCCGTACGCGGCGGATGCTTCGGCGTACTCGGGGATCTCGTACGTCGACAGCCGGCTGCCGGGCGGGACGCGGTCCCAGCCGTAGGCTTCACCGACGGTGCGCATGTACTCCTTGTCGGTCATCCACGAGATGAACTTCCAGGCAGCGTCGGCATTGGTGCTGCTCGCGGGAATACCGAGCGACCAGCTGTAGAGCCAGCCGGACGGTGCCTTGATCTCGACGGGAGCGGCCGCATAACCGATCTTGCCGACGACGTTGCTCGAGCTGGGATCTTCGAGAGTGGAGACCGCGGCGGTCGAGTCGTACCACATCGCGACGCGGCCCTGCGCGAGTTGCGTTGCGCATTCACTGAATCCGCTCGTCGCGGGTCCGGGCTGGCCGTGCTCCCGCACCAGGTCCACGTAGAACTGTACGGCCCGCTGCACTTCCGGGCTGTCGAGCTGGGCGTTCCAGTCCTCGTCGAACCAGCGTCCGCCGAAGGTGTTGATGACGGTGTCGAGCGGGGCGAGCAACTCACCCCATCCCGGCTTGCCGCGCAGGCAGATTCCGTTCATGTCCGGGCTGTCGAGTTGTGCGGCGGCGTCGGCGACTTCGGTCCACGTCGGGGGGTCCGAGAGCGTGATGCCGGCTTCCTCGAACAGGTCGCGGCGGTACATCAGGAACGACGATTCGCCGTAGAACGGCACCGAATACATGTCGCCGTTGTACGAAAGGGCCTCTCTGATCGAGGGAATGAAGTCGTCCTGGTCGTATCCCTCGGTGGCCTCGATGTACGGAGTCAGATTCGTCAACCAGCCGTACTCGGCCCACTGGGGTGTCTCGTAGTTGCTGATCATCACGACATCGAATTCCCCCCCGCCCATCGCGGTCGAGGCGGTGATCTTGGCGCGTGCCTGGTTTTCCGACAGGGTGACGAACCGCAGGTCGATGTCGGGGTTCTCGGCCTCGAACTGCGACGAGAGTTGCTGGGCGTCCTGCATCTGCGAATTGGAGACCATTGCGATGGTGACGGTCTGGTCGGAGGCGCCCAGAGATCCGGCGCCGGCGCAGCCCGTGAGCGCCAAACACAGGACTCCGGTTGCTGCGACGAGACTGCGGGTGGTGCTTCTGCTGTTGTGCACGGCTGTCTACCTCGTTCCGGTGCTACCTCGTCCGTGTCGTGTCGATGGAATGTTCTTGCTGGAGTAGCCATTCGGCGCAGGCGGTGTCACAGACCAACATCGATGCGAAGCCTCCTCTCAGTGCGCCCAGTGCTGCGCGGTGTTTCGCGGCTCCACCGGTCACGAGGATCGTGGCGGGGCATGCGCGAATGTCGTCGAGGGGAACCGACATGGTCCGGGCCTCGAGGTCGCCGACGACGGCCGTGCCGTCGGCCTGGAAGAACCGGCCACCGATCTCGCCGACCGCCCCGAGTTCGATGAGGGTGTCGAGCATGGCGGTATCGAGGAAGCTGCCTTCGAACAGCGTGGTGGACGTCGAGACGGCCCCGACGCCGAACATCATCGCGTCGGATCGGCGGCCGATCTCGAGGGTTCGAGAGATGCCCGAGTCGGTGCGCATGGACGCGACGGTGCCCGGATCGGCGTACAGGGGAGTGGGCAGCCGCAGGGGGCGTGCGCGGAGTTGCTCGGCGCAACGGCCCAGCACGTATTCGGTGCCCGTCTGGTAGGCGCTGGTGGTGACCGACCCGTCGAGCTGGACGATGGTCGCGCACGTCGCCACCCCGGAAGGGAGCGAGCGGGCCACTGCGATGGTCTCGGGCCCCCAGGTGAATCCCAGTGTGTCGCCGGACCGCAGGCGCCGGCTCAGCAGGGCGGCCGCGGCCCGGCCGAGCGC
>NZ_JAUZMZ010000157.1:0-10561 GCF_036327435.1 Rhodococcus chondri
AGCGCCCTCGTCGACCGGGTCGACGAGGTGCGCGGCAAGACCGGTGACGCGCTGCGCGAGAACCTGTCGAATGTGCTGCTCAACCGTCAGCTCACCGAGATGGTGCGCGATGTGGTGCTGCCCTACGCCCCGGACGGTCTGGTGCTCGCGCCGTGGGACCGCGACCGCATCCACCGCTTGTTCGACGATCTCGAGTTCAAGGTGCTGCGCGACCGCCTCTTCGAGACCCTCGCGTCCGCCGAACCCGAAGCCGAGGAAGGTTTCGAAGTGCGCGGCGGGATCGTCGAGCCCGGGGCGCTCGGCGACTGGCTCGCCGAGCACGCCGTGGCAGGCGCCCGCCACGGATTGTCCGTCGCCGGGAGCGGCACCCCGTTCGGTGGCGACGCCACCGCTGTCGCCATCGCCGCCGCGGACGGTGAAGGTGCGTACGTCACCACGGTGGCGCTCACCCCGGAAGACGATGCGGCGCTGGCCGCGTGGCTCGCCGATCCCCGGATCGGGAAGGCGTTGCACGAGGCGAAGTCGGCCCTCCACGCGCTGCGGGGCCGCGGCTGGACCATTGCCGGGATCACCAGCGACACTGCTCTGGCCGCGTACCTGGTGCGTCCGGGCCAGCGCAGCTTCAAACTCGACGACCTGTCGCTGCGCTACCTCAAACGTGAACTCCGTGTCGAAGACACAGGGGCACAGCAACTTTCCCTGCTCGACGACGCGGACGCCGCCGATACCCAGGCAGCGGAAGCGCAGATCCTCCAGGCTCGCGCGGTGGTCGATCTCGCGGCGGCCCTCGACACCGAGCTGGCCGACATCGAATCGGCGCAATTGCTCACCGACATGGAACTGCCGCTCCTCGGTGTGCTCGCCGAACTCGAAGCCACCGGCATCGCCGTCGACTCCGATCACCTGCACGCTCTGCAGTCCGGTTTCGCGGCCGACGTGGCCACCGCCGCCAACGCCGCGTACGAGGTCATCGGCAAGCAGATCAACCTGGGCTCTCCCAAGCAGTTGCAGGTGGTGCTGTTCGACGAACTCGAGATGCCCAAGACGAAGAAGACCAAGACCGGATACACCACCGACGCCGACGCCCTGCAGAACCTGTTCGACAAGACCGGCCATCCGTTTCTCGAACACCTTCTCGCGCACCGTGAATCGACGAAGATGAAGACCACCGTGGACGGGTTGATCAAATCGATCGCCGACGACGGCCGTATCCACACCACCTTCAACCAGACCGTTGCGGCCACGGGCCGGCTGTCCTCCACCGAGCCGAATCTGCAGAACATTCCGGTGCGCACCGACGCGGGCAGACAGATCCGCGACGGATTCGTGGTCGGCGCCGGCTACGACCTGCTCCTGACCGCCGACTACAGCCAGATCGAGATGCGCATCATGGCGCATCTGTCCGCCGACGAGGGTCTGATCGAGGCGTTCAACACCGGCGAAGATCTGCACAGTTTCGTCGGGGCGCGCGCGTTCGGGGTGCCGATCGAGGAGGTGACGCCCGAACTGCGCCGGCGCGTGAAGGCCATGTCCTACGGACTCGCGTACGGACTCAGCGCCTACGGCCTCGCCCAGCAACTCAAGATCTCCACCGACGAAGCGAAAGAGCAGATGGAGGCGTATTTCAACCGTTTCGGTGGGGTACGCGACTACCTGCACAACGTGGTGGAGGAGGCCCGTAAGGTCGGCTACACCTCCACCTTGTACGGCCGTCGCCGCTACCTGCCCGATCTGACCAGCGACAATCGGCAGCGACGGGAGGTCGCCGAACGCGCGGCTCTCAACGCTCCCATTCAGGGCACCGCCGCCGACATCATCAAGGTCGCGATGATCGACGTGCAGAGCGCGCTGCGCGCGGCGAACCTGCGTTCCCGGATGCTGCTGCAGGTACACGACGAACTCGTGCTCGAAGTCGCCGGGGACGAGCGTGAACAGGTCGAGGCCCTGGTATGCGAGAAGATGGATTCGGTGATCGGACTGTCGGTGCCGCTCGAGGTGTCGGTCGGATACGGCCGCAGCTGGGACGCGGCCGCGCACTGACCGACAGCAGCGGCCCGGCCCGCTACGGGGCCGGGCCGCCGGGTCGTCGGTCGGCGATCAGCCCTGGGACTGCTCGGCTTCCGCGATCTGCTTGCGCACATCTTCCATATCGAGCGCCTTCACCTGCGTGACGAGGTCTTCGAGCGCGGCCGGCGGAAGCGCGCCGGGCTGGTTGTAGACGAGGACGCCTTCGCGGAATGCCATGATCGTGGGAATCGACCGGATATTCGCGGCAGCGGCGATGGCCTGTTCGGCCTCGGTGTCCACCTTCGCGTGCACCACATCCGGGTGCTGGTCGGACGATTTCTCGAAGGTCGGGGCGAACTGCTTGCAGGGTCCGCACCAGTCGGCCCAGAAGTCGACGAGCACGATGTCGTTGCTCGTGACGACCTCGTCGAAGTTCTGCTGTGTGAGTGTTTGGGTTGCCACGGTGTTCCTTTCGGTCGGGCGTGTCGACGGTGTCAACCTCCGGGCACCACCGATTCTTCCCGAACACGCTACGTGAATCGCGGTGGTCCCGGGGCGGCCCGGCGGGATGTGGCCGGGAACACGCATTCAGGCCACCGGAACGGACTCCGCGGCACGGAAGGTACGCCGGTACGCCTGAGGGGTGGTGTGGCGCAACCGGAGGAAGTGCCGGCGGAGCACAGCCGCGGTGCCGAACCCGGCGCGGTCGGCGACGACGTCGACGGGAAGGTCGGTGTTCTCGAGCAGGCGCTGGGCGACGAGGACACGCTGATCGCGGAGCCACCGCGCCGGGGTGGTGCCGGTCTCGGCCGTGAAGTGGCGCGCGAAGGTCCGCGGCGACATGTGCGCCCTCGCGGCGAGCGCGGGCACGGTCAGTTCCTGGTCGAGATGCGCGGTCATCCAGTCGATCAACGGTGCCAGGGCATCGGATGTGCACTCGGGCAACGGCATGGCCACGTACTGGGCCTGCCCGCCGTCGCGGTGTGGGGGCACCACCATGCGGCGTGCGATCGTGTTCGCGACGTGCGAGCCCTGTGCGGAACGGACGATGTGCAGGCATAGATCGATCCCGGAGGCGGTACCCGCGCTGGTGAGCACCGGGTCGTCGTCGACGTAGAGGACATCGGGATCGACGAGTGCTCTCGGGAACCGCGCGGCGAGTTCTGCGGTGTGCATCCAGTGCGTCGTGCAGCGCCGGCCGTCGAGCAGGCCCGCGGCGCCCAGGACGAACGCGCCGCTGCACATGCTCGCCACCCGGGCGCCGCGCTCGGCGGCCGCCCGCAGTTTCACGAACAGGGGCTCGAGATCGGCGGTCTCGGGGCCGGTGCCGCAGACCGACGCCGGGCCGGGTCGCGCGGCAACGTCGGTGCCGCCGGCCGGGACCAGGATGAGGTCGGCGTCGTCCAGCCGGTCGAGGTCGTACGGAACGTCGATGGTGTAGCCGAACCGGGTCTGTACCGGTTCGTGGCTTCCGGCGATCAGGGAGAAGTCGTAGGTCGGCAGCCCGTCGTCGGAACGATCCAAGCCGAAGACCTCGCACGCGACCCCGAGTTCGAACTGCTCGACGCGGGGGAGCAGGGGCAGCACCACTTTGCGCAGCATGCTGCCCAGTCTGCCAGCGGCATGGCAGAAAAATGAGTGTTTCTGTCATTTCTGCCACTGTTCTCGCGTGGGGTGCCGCGCGACGCTGGTGGCATGATCGCACTACTGCTTCTGCTCCTGATCACCTTCCTGATCCTGGACGTCCTCGCGCTCCGCGACCGACTTCCCGACACGCACGCTGAGGCAACGCAATTCGGCAACTACCGGTTCTGACCCGCGCGGTTCCGACTCCCGTCGGCCCCGCGGTTCACACCACCCGCCATTCGTGTTTGGCCCTGCCGTCCCACCGCCGGATCCCGGCACTCGTACCGGACAGATCCCGGCCCCCGGCGCCGGTCGCCACGATCGCCGCGCCGATGCGGCTCGCGGACACCCGCCGCGCCAGCGTGACATGCGGTGTCCACTCACCCGGACGGATGTGCCGGGGGATGCCGGGGCACTGCGCGAGCAGGTCGAAGACCGACGCGTGCAGCTCGAGCAGTGCTGCGGACGGCACCACCAGCCGCGCCAGCGTTGCGTGGCGGTCGCCGAACACCACCACGCCACCGAGCCGGACCGGGATCGGTGTCCCGTCGATTCGCTCCCGCATCACACCCTCGATCCCAGGCGGAATCGACTGCGCCACAACGAGAGTAATGTGAGGGCGGTTCGACTCGGCACGGATCCGGGCCTGGCTGTCGAGCCCCGCCGACAGCAGCGCCGCCCACTCGGCGCGCACGGCAGCGTCGAGTCGCGCGTCGAGCAGCAGTTCCACCGACTGCACCATGGTGGGTAATGATTGCCCTGTGACCCCATCGCTCGCAACGCCCGAACCCCAGCGCATAGGACTCCTCGAAGGAGACGGCATCGGACACGAGATCGTGCCCGCCACCCGCCGCGTCGTCGACGCCGCGGTCGCCGCGGCGGGCGGACCGGCGATCGACTGGGTGACGCTCCCGCTCGGTGCCGACGCCATCGCCACCCTCGGCACTCCGGTACCCGACTCCACGCTCGACGCCCTCGCCGAACTCGACGGCTGGATCCTGGGCCCCCACGACAGCGCGTCGTACCCCGAGCGGGGCCGATGGACGTGGTGATCGTGCGCGAGAACACCGAGGGCTTCTACGCCGACCGCAACATGGCGGTCGGCAGTGGAGAATTCATGCCGACACCCGATGTGGCGCTCGCGGTCGGCGTCGTCACCCGCGCGGCCTGCGAACGTATCGCCCACACCGCGTTCGACCTCGCCTCCCGCCGCAGCAAACGGGTGACCATCGTGCACAAGGCCAACGTGCTGCCGCTCACCACGGGACTGTTCCGCGACGTGTGCCGGCAGGTCGGCGCCCTCTACCCCAGCGTCCGGGTCGACGACGAGCACGTCGACGCCATGGCTGCCCTGCTCGTCCGCCACGCCTCCGAATTCGACGTCATCGTGACCGAGAACATGTTCGGTGACATCCTGTCCGACCTCGCCGGCGAACTGTCCGGCTCCCTCGGGACCGCGCCCTCGCTCAACGCCTCGGCCCGCAAGGCCATGGCGCAGGCTTCACACGGCGCCGCCCCGGACATCGCCGGCCAGGACCGCGCCAATCCCACCGCGCTCATCCTGTCCGCGGCGATGCTGCTGGACCGGCTCGGAGTCACCGGCTACACCTATCTCACCGCCGCCGCGCGCAGCATCGAACGGGCGGTCGACGCAACCGTCGAGGCCGGCATCGCAACCGCGGACCTCGGCGGCAGTGCGTCGACCACCTCCTTCACCGAGGCCGTGCTCGCCCGCACCCACGCTCGCTGAGGTCTCGCAGCCGGGTATCGTTCCCGTGTGGACGAACCCTTGCGACGCGCAGCACCCGCCCGTCGGCGCCGGTCGCTCGCGTGGGCACTGACAGCGTTCCTCGCGCTGGGCGCACTGTCCGGTTGCGTGGTCAACACCGAATCGACGGTGCCGCCGGGCGAGCGGGTCCGTGCCGAGAAGGTCGACGAGATCGCGGCACAGCTACCGGCTCCGCTCGCGGCCGCGGGACAGCTGAAGGTCGGCGTCAACGTTCCCTACGCTCCCAACGAATTCAAGGACGACAGCGGCGCCATCGTCGGTTTCGCGGTCGAACTGGTCGATGCGCTGGGCGATGTGCTCGGCGTCGACGCCGTGTTCAACGAATCCGACTTCGACCGCATCATTCCCGCAGTGCAGGCCGGCACGTTCGACATGGGATCGTCCTCGTTCACCGACACGCTCGAACGGGAACAGTCGGTCGACTTCGTCACCTACTACAGCGCCGGGGTGCAGTGGGCGCAGCGCGTCGGCGAACCCGTCGATCCCGCCGACGCGTGCGGGATGCGGGTCGCGGTGCAGACCACGACCATCGAAGACCTCGAGGAGATACCCGCGAAGAGCCAGGCGTGTCTCGACGCGGGCAGACCCCCCATCGACAAGGTCAAGTACGACAGTCAGGACGAGGCTGCCAACGCGCTGATCCTCGGCCGGGTCGATGCGCTGTCCGCCGACTCACCGGTCACCGCATACGTCATCGCGCGCAGCGACGAGCGACTCGAAGCGGCGGGACCCGTCTTCGACGCCGCACCCTACGGTTTCGTGGTGGCCAAGGGCTCGCCGCTCGGACCGGTGCTGCAGCAGGCGATGCAGCACCTCATCGACACCGGTGTCTACGGCCGGGTCGCCGAACGCTGGTCGATGGAGGACGGCACCGTCACCACGTCGCAAATCAATGCGGCCACGAGCTGAGAAGGGAGCCCGATGAGCGAGCACACGCATTCGGCAACCGATGTGCGCGATGGGGAACCGGAACCGATCCGGGCGGTGCCACTACGTCGGCCCGGCCGGTGGATCGCCGGCATCGCGGTCGCGGTCGCGCTCGGGCTGTTGCTGTGGGGCGCCGCCACCAACGACGCGTATCGCTGGGATATCTACGGCCAGTATCTGTTCGACCGCCGCATCACCGCCGCCGCCTGGAAAACCATTCAGCTGACCGTGCTGGCGATGGTGATCGCGGTTGCGCTCGGCGTGGTGCTCGCCGTGATGAGGCTCTCGACGAACCCCGTCCTCAAATCCGTGTCGTGGCTGTATCTCTGGGTGTTCCGCGGCACACCGGTGTACGTGCAACTCGTGCTGTGGGGACTGTTCCCCTCGATCTACAAGCAGCTCGACATCGGAATCCCGTTCGTGCACCAATTCGTGCACATCGACCTGCAGGGCATCGACGCGGCGTTCCTGTTCGCCGTCATCGGTCTCGCCCTCAACGAGGCCGCGTACATGGCCGAGATCGTCCGCGCGGGCATCGGATCCGTACCCGAGGGGCAACTCGAGGCCTCGACCGCGCTCGGATTGTCGTGGGGGCAGACCATCCGGCGAACCGTGCTGCCGCAGGCCATGCGGGTGATCATCCCGCCGACGGGCAACGAGTTGATCAGCATGCTCAAAACCACCTCGCTGGTCGCGGCCGTGCCCTACAGTCTCGAACTCTACGGCCGCGCCCGCGACATCTCGGGCGCGAACTTCCAGCCGATCCCGCTGCTGCTCGTCGCCGCCACCTGGTACCTGGCGATCACCAGTGTGCTGATGGTGGGACAGTACTTCGTCGAACGCCACTACTCGCGAGGACTGAGCCGGCAACTGACCGCCCGGCAGCTCCAGGCCCTCGCCAATGCCCAGGACGCACCCGTCGTGATCGAACCCGACGCGTCGACCGACCCCGACACCCCCGGAGGCGAACGCAAGTGACGGCACCCCGAATCGACCCGCCGATGGTTCGTGCGGAGCGGGTCTGCAAGAACTTCGGCGCGGTGAAGGTGCTCAAGGGCATTTCCCTCGACGTGCAGCGGGGGCAGGTGACATGCCTGATCGGCCCGTCCGGATCGGGAAAATCCACCTTCCTGCGCTGCATCAATCACCTCGAACGGGTCGATGCGGGCCGCCTCTACGTGGACGGCGACCTGGTGGGCTACGCCGAACGCGGCGGAAAGCTGCACGAACTGCACCCCCGCAACGCCGCGAAGCAGCGCCGCGACATCGGCATGGTGTTCCAGCACTTCAACCTGTTTCCGCATCGCACCGTGCTCGGAAACATCATCGAGGCCCCGATGCTGGTCAAGAAGATGCGACGCGAGCACGCCGTCGACCGGGCACGCGACCTGCTCGACCGGGTGGGGCTCGCGGAGAAGGCCGATGCATATCCCGCCCAGCTCTCGGGCGGACAGCAACAGCGTGTGGCGATCGCGCGGGCGCTCGCGATGGAGCCCAAGCTCATGCTGTTCGACGAGCCGACCTCCGCGCTCGATCCGGAGCTGGTCGGGGAGGTGCTCGCCGTGATGAGGGATCTCGCGGCGGCCGGCATGACCATGGTGGTGGTCACGCACGAGATGGGATTCGCCCGCGAGGTCGCCGACCAGCTGGTGTTCATGGACGGCGGGGTCGTCGTCGAATCCGGCCGGCCGAGCGAGGTGCTGAGCAATCCGCAGCACGAGCGCACCCGAGGGTTCCTCTCGCGCCTCCTCTGAGGGGACTCAGACCGGTTTGCGGCTGCAGAAGATCGCCGTGCCGGGGAAGATCTGCCCGCGTAGCGGGCTCCATTGCCCCCACTCGCGGTCGAGCCACTCCGGCCATTCGGGTTCGACGATGTCGTACACCTCGAGCCCCGCGCCGACGAGTTCGCGAACCCGGTCGCCGACGGTGCGATGGTGTTCGACGTAGGTCGCGGTGCCGTCGTCGTCGAGCTCCACGTACGGGGTGCGATCGAAGTACGGGAACATTGCGAGCAGGCCCTTCTCGCCCGGATCGTCGGGAAAGATCCACCGCATCGGATGGTTGACGGCGAACACCCACAGGCCGCCCGGCCGCAGCACCCGCGCCGCCTCGCTCATCACCCGCGCCGAATCGGCCACGAACGGGACCGCGCCGAACGCCGAGCAGACCACGTCGAAGCTTCCGTCCCGGAAGGGCAGGTCTTCGGCGCCGGCCTGCACGAGCGGCACCCGTTCGCCGCCGCGGTCCATCGCCGCCGTCCCGCGGGCGAGCATGCCCATGGAGATGTCCAGTCCGACGGGTCGGGCGCCCTGCCCGGCCAGCCACCGCGCACACGGCGCGGACCCGCAGCCGATCTCGAGCACGTCCTTGCCGGCCACGTCGCCGAGCAGGCGGACATCGCCCTCGTGCAAGCCTTCGGGGCACCACACGAAATCGCCCTCTGCCGAATCGACTCCGAGGAACTCGCCGTGGGTCCGGTGATAGTCCTCGGCGTCGGCGTCCCACCAGCTGCGGCTCGCGCGTTCGCTCTCCACGGAGCCCAGCCGCATCCGGCCGACCGTGGATGTGCCCAGCAGGGTGTTCGCGGTGGCGTGCCGGTCGTCGGGCGCGGGTTCGGACGGTATGCCGGAGGCGGGTTCGTGGCTGGACATGGGCTACAGGGTAGAGGTGGGTGCGTTCGGGGACCCGGCCTGGTTTGCCCAGCTCCCATCGGGGCGCGTAGCCTTGTCCACGCGAGTGTCCGCTGCTCGGCTCTATGGGTCGGACGGCGTCGCCCGTCGCGAAGCGTACGACGTCTCGATGTAGTGGTCGTCTCGCGTGCCCGACCGAATTTAACCAACCGACTATCAACCCGTCCGGAGCAACTCAACACATGGCCTCCACCACCGTCACCTCGCCGCAGGTAGCCGTCAACGACATCGGCTCCGCCGAGGATTTCCTCGCCGCCATCGACGCCACGATCAAGTACTTCAACGATGGCGACATCGTGGAAGGCACCATCGTCAAGGTCGATCGCGACGAGGTGCTGCTCGACATCGGTTACAAGACCGAAGGCGTCATCCCGTCCCGCGAGCTCTCCATCAAGCACGATGTCGACCCCAACGAGGTCGTGTCGGTGGGCGATGAGGTCGAGGCCCTGGTCCTCACCAAGGAGGACAAGGAAGGCCGCCTGATCCTGTCCAAGAAGCGTGCGCAGTACGAGCGCGCCTGGGGCACGATCGAGGAGCTCAAGGAGAAGGACGAGGCCGTCAAGGGCACCGTCATCGAGGTCGTCAAGGGCGGCCTGATCCTCGACATCGGCCTGCGTGGCTTCCTGCCCGCGTCGCTCGTCGAGATGCGTCGCGTCCGCGACCTCCAGCCGTACGTCGGCAAGGAGATCGAGGCCAAGATCATCGAGCTCGACAAGAACCGCAACAACGTGGTCCTGTCGCGCCGTGCATGGCTCGAGCAGACCCAGTCCGAGGTCCGCAGCGAGTTCCTGCACCAGCTCCAGAAGGGCCAGGTCCGCAAGGGCGTCGTGTCCTCCATCGTCAACTTCGGCGCCTTCGTCGATCTCGGCGGTGTCGACGGCCTCGTGCACGTCTCCGAGCTGTCCTGGAAGCACATCGATCACCCGTCCGAGGTTGTCGAGGTCGGCACCGAGGTCACCGTCGAGGTTCTGGACGTGGACCTGGACCGCGAGCGCGTGTCCCTGTCGCTCAAGGCGACGCAGGAAGATCCGTGGCGTCAGTTCGCCCGGACCCACGCGATCGGCCAGATCGTCCCGGGCAAGGTCACGAAGCTGGTTCCGTTCGGTGCGTTCGTGCGCGTCGAAGAGGGAATCGAAGGCCTCGTGCACATCTCCGAGCTGGCCGAGCGCCACGTGGAGGTCCCGGACCAGGTTGTCGCAGTCGGCGACGACGCGATGGTCAAGGTCATCGACATCGACCTCGAGCGTCGTCGTATCTCGCTGTCGCTGAAGCAGGCGAACGAGGACTACACGGCCGAGTTCGACCCGTCGAAGTACGGCATGGCCGACAGCTACGACGAGCAGGGCAACTACATCTTCCCCGAGGGCTTCGATCCCGAGACCAACGAATGGCTCGAGGGCTTCGAGAAGCAGCGCGAAGAGTGGGAGTCCCGGTACGCCGAGGCCGAGCGTCGCCACAAGATGCACACGGCTCAGATCTACAAGATGGCTGCCGCCGAGGCCGCCGAGGCTGCAGCCGGCGT
>NZ_JAUZMZ010000158.1:0-10537 GCF_036327435.1 Rhodococcus chondri
CTGCGTACGTCGCGTCTCCGCGGCCCGACCTGCCCGTGCTGGTCCTGCTCGCCGGGCAGCCCGGCAGTACCGACGACTGGCTCGTCGGCGGCAAGCTCACCGACATCATGGATGCCTACGCGGCCGGACATCGGGGGCTGGCACCGATCGTCGTCCTCGCGGACGGCACCGGCGGCCAGTTCGCCAATCCGCTGTGCGTCGACTCGCATCTCGGCAACGCCGCAACTTATCTGACCGTCGACGTGCCGGAGTGGGTCCGCACCCACCTGCAGGTCGACCCGGACCCGCGAGCGTGGGCCGTGGGCGGTCTGTCGTACGGCGGCACGTGCGCCCTGCAACTCGCCACTACCCGGCCCGACGTGTATCCGACCTTCCTCGATCTGTCGGGTCAGGCCGAACCGACCCTCGGCGACCGGAATTCCACCATCCGGGAGGTCTTCGGCGGTGATGCCGAAGCCTTCGCCCGCAACAACCCGACCGACCTACTGGCGCGCAATCACTATCCCGGCTCGGCAGGGGCATTCGTCGTAGGGCTCGACGACACCGCATTTCGCTCGGGCCTGGAGCAACTCACCGCCGCAGCCCAGGCTGCAGGGATGGATGTCCACCTCACCGAACTGCCCGGCACCCACAGCTTCGCAGTGTGGTCCGCCGGCCTCGAGAAGGAGTTACCGTGGCTCAGCCATCGACTCGGCCTCGACGCCTCGTGACGACCCGCATGCTGTCGTGGATGTCACGCGCCCCCGTGACTCTCGGTCTGCTCGTGGTGATCTGGATCCTGGGTCTCACTACCGGTGCCTTGCTGGGAGGACCGTCGCACGAGCCGGCCTCGAACGCCTCCCTCGGCGTCCCCACCGTCGGCGACGGCCACGTGTGGACACTGTGGACCTCGGGACTGTTCGCTTCCGGGCTGGGCGAGTACGTGCTGTCGAGCCTCGTCATTCTCGCCGTCGGAGTGCCGGTCGAGCATCGCATCGGCAGCCGGCAATTTGCGATCGCAGGCTTCGTTTCCCAAGGCGCCGGTGCCGCGCTGGCGCTTGCCGTCGCACTCCTCGCCTCAACGGTGCCCAACTCGTGGGGTCTGGAACTGCACGGTCACCTGATTGAGGATCCGCTCCCCTGGGTGCTCGGCGCGCTACTGGCCGCCACCGCGGCCATGCACACCTTGTGGAGGCGACGCATCCGCACTCTGCTGTTGGTGATTCTCGTGACCGCGGCTCTGTTCGCTGGGCATCTGCAGGACCTGACACGGTTGTCTGCCGCTCTGGTGGGCCTGCTCCTCGGCCCGGTGTTGTTCGGGCGCGCCGCACGCAGCCCGGCGCTCGGCGGCACGATCCGCGAGCGCCGCACACTCGTCGCCCTCGTCGTCGCAGCCAGTGTCATCGGCCCGATCCTCGCGGCGTTCTCCCCGCATGCCATCGGCCCGCTGTCGGCACTGCGCGAGCTGTTCGATCAGGTGCCCTACAGCCCACGAGAACTGGCCGACGTGTGCGCCGATCCAGCCCTGCACGACGAGTGCCGCAAAGGGCAGCAGGCACTGCGCCTGTCCGGTATCGGACCGCTGGTGATGAATCTGATGCCGTCGGTGCTGCTGCTGGTCGGTGCCGAGGGGCTTCGTCGCGGCCGGCGCGCCGCGTGGCTGCTCTCGGTGTCAGGTCATCTCACGCTGGTCGTGGTTGCCACCGTGAGCGCGCTTGTCCGAATCACCGAGCAGGACGAGACGCGATCCATTCTGTACGGCATCCATCGACACAGCTCGGTGTACATGGAATTGGCACCGCTGCTGGCGTTGCTCGCGATACTCGTTCTGCTGTTGTCCACCCGGCGACTGTTCGATGTGCGCGCCGCACCCGCAACGTATCGGCGGGTGTGGCTCGGCACGATCGCGGCGACCGGTGCCGCACTCGTGGCCTATCTGCTGTTGGGGAGCCTGCTCGCCGACGGCTTCGACCGCGACTCCGGAGCGGGCACGTTGCTGCGCGATGCACCGCGCAGGCTCCTGCCGCCGGTGTATCTCCAGCTGTTCGAACCGCCCGTGTTGCCCCTCACCTCGGCGGCGACATTGCTGTTCGAGTGGATCGGTGTCGTGGTGTGGGCGGTGTTCTGCGTGTTGATGCTGCGCAGCTTCCTAGCCCCACCGGCAGGGCACGACCTCGGTGACGAGCGCCGGGTGCGGGAGCTGCTGCACTGCCCCGGTGGCGGCTCGATGTCGTGGATGAGCACGTGGGCGGGAAACACGTACTGGTTCACTGCCGACCGGCAGCACGCGGTGGCATACCGCGTTCACTCGGGTGTCGCCCTGACCACAGGAGACCCGATCGGCGACCGCGCCTCTCCAGCCCAAGCAGTCGACGAGTTCGCGACGTTCTGCCTCGGTAACGGATGGACCCCGTGCTTCTACTCTGTCGGGCCGGACACCGCAGCGATCGCCCGAGAACACGGCTGGAGCTGTCTGCAGGTAGCGGAGGAAACGATTATCGAACTGGCCGATCTGGCCTTCAAAGGCAAGAAGTTCCAGGATGTACGTACCGCCCTGAACCGTGCGGGCAAGGACGGGATCGAGGCGAGGTGGATCACATTCGCGGAGGCTCCTCTATCGGTGAGAGAGCAGATCGTCGACATCTCCGAAGAGTGGGTTGCCGACAAGGGACTGCCCGAGATGGGCTTCACCCTCGGGGGACTCGCCGAACTCTCCGACCCCGAGGTACAACTGCTACTCGCAGTCGACCAGGACAATCACGTCCACGCCGTCACCTCGTGGATGCCGGTCTACTGCGATGGCACACCGGTCGGCCTGACCTTGGATTTCATGCGACGACGGTCCGACGGGTTCCGTGCGGCGATGGAATTCCTCATCGCCTCGGCGGCATTGTCCGCCCAGGATCAGGGTCTCGAGTTCCTCAGTCTGTCCGGCGCGCCGCTCGCCAGCGCCGACACCGCGTCCGAGCTCGACCGCGGCGCACTCGATGCACTGCTCGATCTGCTCGGTCGCACCCTCGAACCGGTCTACGGCTTCCGGTCACTGCTCGCCTTCAAGGCGAAGTTCCAGCCCCGGTACCGACCCGTGTACATGATCTTCCCCGACGCCGCGGCGCTGCCGGCCATCGGGGTCGCGGTGGGTCGAGCGTATCTGCCACACCTGTCGTTGGAGGACAGTGGACGGTTGCTCACCCAGCTGCTGCGCCGCTGAATTGGGCGATCGAGTGGAGCGCGGCGGCAACGGGATCGCCACGAGTGCACCGATCAGTCCGAGCCGTGCCCCCGATCAGGACAGCGATCAATGTGCTCGACACCGGTACGTTTCACCGACCGTCCGATGATCTTCGGTACGAGCAGATAGTCGTCACCAAGCCGGAAGGCGACGAACAACACGACCGGCCGACGGCTAGGCGACGGTGAGCTGCCCGGTCATTTCGGGATGGTAGGTGCAGAAGATGTCGTAGGTACGCGCGTCCGACGGCGCGGTGAAAGTGACCGTCTCACCGGCGTGGACCTCGACGTCGAAGGCCTTGTCGCGGGCCGTGACGCTGTGTTCGACCTGATCATCGTTTCGAACCGTGACCATCGTGCCCGGCCCCACCGAGTCGGGCACCTCGAACCTGTAATCCTTGATGACGATCGTCACGGCCTCGGCGCTGCCGTTTCCCGCATCCGGCGATGCGGTGACGGTGGGCGACTCGGTTTCGGACCCGCATGCCGTCAGGACAAATGCTGCAATCAACAGTGTTACGACGAGCAACGCTGCGCGCTTCATCGGTGCCTCCTATTCCCGGATCCCACTACATTCTCAGACCCCGCTACGGATTGAACACCCCTTTCGTGCACGGACCGCGTGGCCGACGCGATCCGGCAACTCACCTTGCCGGCCCGGTTCGTGTCTGTTCGGTTCTGTCCGTCACGGTGAGAGTGCGCTGGTGGGCAGGGAGATACGGTGGAGATCCTGGTGAGAACCGGTGGCTGCAGTGGCGGTGGAGCTGCCCGAGAGGTTTCGGGCGGTATTGATCAGACCCACCATGCTGAACGCTTGCGGCGTATTTCCCAGCTGATGGCCGGCGTGTGGATCGTATTCTTCGGCAAGCAGCCCGACATCATTGCGCACATCGAGTAGTTGCTCGAACAATTCCTCTGCGCGAACGGTATCGCCGAGGCAGTGCAGGGCATCGGCCAACCAGAAGGTGCAAGCCACGAAGGCTCCTTCTCCCCCGGGCAACCCGTCGACGCCGACAGCATCGGACGAGTAGTCGTTGTCGGCGCCCGGGTGGTAGCGCAGCAGGAAACCGTCGACCGTCAGTTCCCGAGCGACGGCATCGACGGTTCCGCGGATGCGGGGATCGGCCCACGGCAGGAACCCGATGCGTGGCAGCAGCAGCAACGCGGCGTCGAGTCCCCGAGACCCGTAGAACTGGGTGAAGGTATTGCGGTCGGCGTCGAAGCCATGTTCGCAGATCTCGCGGTGGATGTCCGCGCGTAGGCTTCGCCAATGATCGACCGGTCCGTCGAGACCCTGCTCGAGGACTGTGTGGACGGCGCGGTCGACACCGGCCCACGCGAGAGCCTTCGAATGGACGAAGTGGCGACGAGGTCCGCGCATTTCCCACAGCCCGTTGTCGGGGTCGCGCCAGTGTCCTTCCAGATAGTCCAGCAACGCGCGTTGGATGTCCCAGGCAGTGTCGGTGGCGCCCAGACCTGCTTCACGCGTCAGGTGCAGCCCGTCGAGAACTTCACCCCAGACGTCGAGTTGGAACTGGCCGGCGGCGGCATTGCCGATCCGCACCGGAGCACTCCCGGCGAACCCTGCGAGCCAGTCCAGGGTCGATTCCGGCAGCCGACGGCGCCCGTCGAGCCCGTACATGATCTGCAGTTTTCGGGGATCACCGGCGACAGCGCGAACGAGCCATTCGCGCCAGGCATGGGCCTCGTCGACGAATCCGGTACCCAGTAGGGCTTGGAGTGTGAAGGTGGCATCGCGCAGCCAGCAATAGCGGTAGTCCCAGTTCCGTGGACCGCCCAATTGCTCGGGTAGCGACGTGGTCGCCGCGGCGAGGATGCCGCCGGTGGGCGCATACGTCAGGGCTTTGAGAGTGACAAGGGCGCGCCGAACCTGGGGGGCCCACCGGCCGCGATAGCGGCATTGCCGGATCCATTCGTGCCAGTACTGTTCGGTGTCGACTTCGGCGGCGACTGCGTCGGCGAAGTGGGGGGCGGGCAGATGCGAGAGCTGATAGGTCAGGACGAATGGAATGCACTGTCCGGCGGAAACTTCGAATTCGGCGACGGTACTCATGTCTTCGCCGTGCAACGGGACAGGGGCATGCAGCCATACCGCGTCGGGACCGGCGACGGCGGACAGTTCACCGTCTCGATTGCGTACCCACGGCACGATGTGGCCGTAGTCGAACCGCAGTCGCAACTGCATCCTCATCCGCATTCGACCCGAGACGCCGCGGACGATACGCACGACATCGGGCGCCTCGCCGCGGGGCGGCATGAAGTCGATCACCCGGACCACACCGTCGGTGGTGCGCCATTCGGTTTCCAGCACAAGGGAATCGTCGCGGTAGCAGCGGTGGGGAACCGCGTCCGGGGATTGCGGCGCGATGCGCCACATGCCGGCGTTCTCGTCGCCGAGCAGCGCGGCGAAACATGCAGGTGAATCGAACCGAGGTAAGCACAGCCAGTCGATGCTGCCGTCCCGGTGCACGAGTGCTGCGGTGTGCAGGTCCCCTATCAAGGCGTAGTCCTCGATCATCGGGGCGGTTCCGGTCATCGCGGCGGTACTCCCAGATCGAGCACTACCTTGACATCGTTGTCGGTGGGCGTGAACGCCTCCACCGCACTGCGCAGAGGTACTCGCCTGGTGATCATCGCCTCGAGCCAGGCAGGATCGGCGCCCGCCAGCACGTCCGCGGCGGCACGGTAGTGGCGCAGGTTGGCGTTCACCGATCCGACGACCACGTCGTTTTCCAGTACCAGGGAGCGGTTCAGTGAGCCGGCATCGACGTCGATGGTGCGTCCGGACGCCGAGACTCCGGTCAGGCATGTGATGCCGTAACGGCGTGTACTCGAGATCGTGTCGATCACCACCGCACTGGCCCCGGTGGCCTCGACCACGACGTCCGGTGCGCACTCGGCCAGGACGTCGCAGATGTCCCCGCGGTGGTAGGTGGCTCCGAGCCCGCGTACCAGATCCGGTTTCGGGCCGTCGGTGACTCGGTCGAACACGTGCACTTCGAGTTCCTTGCGCACGCCGATAAGGGCGGCCAGTAATCCGATCGGACCGGCGCCGGTGACCAGGACGCGTCGGGGTTCGAACCAGCTGCGCCGGCCGATGTAGTCGATTTGCTCCCAAGCTTTGGCGACTACGCTGGTTGGTTCGAGCAGCATCCCGGTGTGTTCGAGCCGTGGGTCGAGGGGTACCGCATAGTCGGTGTCTACCGCCCACTGTGCGCTGCCGTATCCGTCGAGCTCTTTGATGCCACGTTCGCAGTAGCGGCCGTTGCGGCACATGTCGAATTCACCGTGAGCGCAGGCCCCACACGGCTCGGGATCGGGTCGGCGCACCACTGCGACCACCAGATCCCCCTCGGAAAATTTCGACTCGGCGGGCGCCTCGATGATCCGGCCCAACGATTCGTGCCCGAGTACCAGGCGGTCTCGACCGGGCGGGGGCCACCCGTAGTCGCCGCGGGCGATTTCCTTGTCGGTGCCGCACACTCCGAGCGCGAGTCCCTGGACGAGCAGCTCTCCGTCCCCGGCGACGGCGTCGGGCACCTCTTCGACTTGCAGCGAATCGTGTTGTCCGGGGCGAACCGTCAATGCCCACATCGGTAACTCCTGCTCTGTCGGGGACTCATGTATCCAGGTCGCGTCCGGAGATGTGCGGCCGGGTGTCCGGTCTGTGGTCGAGGGCGCTGCGATCGGCGGTGTCTTCGGCGACGGCGGCGCCGTGTCCCGCCCGGAAGGGTTTCGCGTAGGCCTCGGCGCGGAGCCGGTCGACCATGTGGGGGTAGTGCAACTCGAATGCCGGACGCTCGGACCGGATCCGGGGCAGCTCGTAGAAGTTGTGCCGCGGCGGCGGGCACGTGGTAGCCCACTCGAGGGAATTGCCGTACCCCCAGGGGTCGTCGACCGTGACGACCTGGCCGTACCGGTAGCTGTGGAAGACGTTCCACAGGAACGGCAGCGTCGAGGCGCCGAGCACGAACGCGCCGATCGTCGAGACCGTGTTGAGGGTGGTGAAGCCGTCCGAGGGCAGGTAGTCGGCGTAGCGACGCGGCATGCCCTCGGCACCGAGCCAGTGCTGCACCAAAAAGGTGGTGTGGAAGCCCACGAACGTCAGCCAGAAGTGCCACCTGCCCAGGCGTTCGTCCAGCATCCGGCCGGTCATCTTCGGGAACCAGAAGTAGATGCCGGCGTAGGTGGCGAAGACGATGGTGCCGAAGAGCACGTAGTGAAAGTGCGCGACGAGGAAATAGCTGTCGTGGACCTGGAAGTCGAGCGACGGGCTGGCGAGGATCACCCCCGACAGGCCACCGAAGAGGAAGGTGACGATGAATCCGATCGCGAACAGCATCGGGGTTTCGAGGCTCAGCTGGCCGCGCCACATGGTGCCGATCCAGTTGAAGAACTTCACCCCCGTGGGGATGGCGATCAGGAACGACATGAACGAGAAGAACGGCAAGAGCACCGCGCCGGTGGCAAACATGTGGTGGGCCCACACCGCCGCCGACAGTGCCGCGATGGAAATGGTGGCAAAAATCATGCCCCGGTAGCCGAATACCGGCTTGCGGGAAAAGACCGGCAGAATCTCGGTGACGATCCCGAAGAACGGCAACGCGACGATGTACACCTCGGGGTGGCCGAAGAACCAGAACAAGTGCTGCCAGAGCAGGGCACCGCCGGTGGCGGGGTCGTAGAGGTGCGCCCCGAGGTGCCGGTCGACGGCCAGACCCATGAGCGCCGCGGTCAGGATCGGGAAGGCCAGCAGTACCAGGATCATGGTGATGAGGATGTTCCAGGTGAAGATCGGCATCCGGAACATGGTCATGCCCGGTGCCCGCAGGCACACCACGGTGGTGACCATGTTTACTGCGCCGAGGATCGTGCCGAGGCCGGACAACGCCAGGCCCATGATCCACAGATCCGCCCCGACTCCGGGAGTCTGAGCGAGGCTGTTGAGCGGGGCGTAAGCGGTCCACCCGAAATCGGCGGCGCCGCCGGGGGTGAGGAAACCGGCAACGGTGACGAGCCCGCCGAAGAGGTACGCCCAGTAGCTGAATGCGTTGAGCCGAGGGAACGCGACGTCGGGGGCCCCGATTTGCAGCGGCAGGATGTAGTTCGCAAAGCCGAAGACGATCGGAGTCGCATACAGCAGCAACATGATCGTGCCATGCATGGTGAACAGCTGGTTGTATTGCTCGTTCGAGAGGAACTGCAATCCCGGCACCGCGAGCTCGCCCCGGATAAGCATCGCCATCAGTCCACCGAGGAGGAAGAAACCGAACGAGGTGCTCAGGTAGAACACGCCCAGCGCTTTCGGATCAGTGGTGGTGACGGCCGCCACAATGACTGCGCCCTTGCTGCGGAAGCGCGGCGGGTAGGGGCGGTGCGCGGGAGCCCGATACAGCGCTGTCGGAGTCATCGATCCGCTCCCTGCGTACTCTGCGCCGCACTGGCGTCCGCACCCGAAGGTTCGATGTGACCGCGTCTGCCGTCTTCCGGTGCCCGGCCGTCGCGTGGTGCGCTGCGCACGGCCGCGGCGAGTACCTCGGCGGTATGCAGGGGTGAGGTGCCGGGCTCGAGGTCGCGCAACTGGGTGCGACAGCTGAATCCGTCGGCGACGATGAGTGTGCCGGAGTCGGCAGCGCGGACGGTAGGAAGGAGCTTGTCTTCGGCGCAGGCGACGGAGACGTCGTAGTGTCCGCGTTCGAACCCGAAATTTCCTGCCAGGCCGCAGCATCCGGCATCGAGGATGTCGACGTCGACACCGGCGCTCTCGAGGATGTCGTGGTCGGCCGCATATTTCAGGACGGCGTGTTGGTGACAGTGCGGCTGCAGCAGTGCCGCGGCCTCCAGATCGGGGGGATGCCAGTCCGGTGCCTTGCCGCGCAGCAGTTCTCCGAGGGTGACGGTCTGTGCGGTGAGACGGCGGGCGTCCTCGTCGCCGTAGAGCAGTTGTGGAAGATCCGCGCGGAACACCGCGGCGCAGCTCGGTTCGAGCACCACGATCGGGGTACCGGCGCGCAGGGCCGGCTGCAGGGTCCGGATGGTTCGGCGCAGTACACGTTTGGCGGTCGGCAATTGACCGGTGGAGATCCAGGTCAGGCCGCAGCACGCCGTACGGTCCGGGAGCTGCACGACGAATCCGGCGACCTCGAGTACGGTGACGGCATCGCGGGCGATCTGCGGGTCGAAGTTGTCGGTGAAGGTGTCGGGCCAGAGCACCACCGGGCCGCGCTCACCACTCCCTGATCCCGCGGATCGGGCGGCGAACCAGTCGCGGAAACGCTGCCGGGCGAACCGCGGCACGGTCCGGCGACGGTCGATGCCGCCGGCGGCCTTGACGGCACCGGCCAGTACCGGGGCGTGGGCCACAGTATTGACCAATGTGGGAGCGACAGCGGCCAGGCGGGCCCACACCGGGAGCCATCCCATCGAGTAGTGCGCGAGTGGGCGGAGGCGGTGAGCGTAGTGGTGCGAGAGGAACTCGGCCTTGTAGGTGGCCATGTCCACGTCGACCGGACAGTCACTGCGGCAGCCCTTGCAGGCCAGGCACAGATCGAGCGCGTCGCGCACCGCGGTCGAACGCCAGCCGTCGGTGATCACCTCGCCCTGCAGCATCTCGAACAGCAACCGCGACCGTCCGCGGGTGGAGTGTTCCTCCTCGCCGGTGGCGTGGTAGCTCGGGCACATCACCCCGGAGTCGTGGCCGCGGCACTTGCCCACCCCGACACAGCGCGCCGCGGCATGGCTGAAGCGATGACCGTCGTCGGGATAGGCGAAGTGGGTGCGCGGCTCGAGCGGGTGGTATGTCACGCCCTGGCGCAGGTTTTCGTCGAGCCGGAACGGCTGGACGATCTTGCCCGGGTTCATCCGGTTACGCGGATCGAACAGAGCTTTGAGTTCACCGAACGCGGCGACCAGTCGTTCCCCGTACATGATCGGCAGCAGCTCGGCGCGGGACTGCCCGTCGCCGTGCTCACCCGACAGCGAGCCGCCGTAGTCGACGACCAGGTGGGCGCTGTCCTCGGCGAAGGCCCGGTACTTCGCGATGCCGTCGGCCGTGCGTAGATCGAACGGGATCCGGGTGTGTACACATCCCTGCCCGAAATGACCGTAGAGCGAGGCGGTTCCGTAGCCGTACCGGTCGAGCAGGGCCCGGAAGTCGCGCAGATAGTCACCGAGCCGGTCCGGGGGCACGGCGGCGTCCTCCCACCCTTCATGGGTTTCCGGTTCGTGACGTGGGTACGCGGTGGCGCCGAGACCGGCCTCGCGTGCCGCCCACATCTGCTTCTTGTGGTCGGCGTCGTCGAAGACG
>NZ_JAUZMZ010000159.1:0-10531 GCF_036327435.1 Rhodococcus chondri
GGCGGTCACAGCGACAGGGAAACGCCCGGTCCCATTCCGAACCCGGAAGCTAAGCCTGTCTGCGCCGATGGTACTGCACTCGACAGGGTGTGGGAGAGTAGGACACCGCCGAACACCCGTTACCGAAAGGGGACCCAATACATTGGGTCCCCTTTCGTGTTTTCCATGAAAGGATTTTCTCGTGTCCGACAACAACGGTGAGCGCCGATCCTTCAGGAGTGGGGGATCCACTCCGTGGTCGGGCCGAAGCGAAGGCAGCGACCGCAAGCCGGAAGATCGCCGGCCCGAAGGCCGAAGCGAACACGGCCGCTCGCAGGACGACCACCGACGAGGCGAGAATCGCCCGGATCGCAGTGGCGATCGCCCGGATCGCGGGGGAGATCGCAGACAGGGACGACCCGCGGATCGCGGCACCGGCGGCCGCTCGTTCGGTGGTGGCGGTGAAGGCCGCACCTTCGACCGCGGCAGCGACCGTCAGCAGAACCGCAGTGACGCCCCGTCGGGTAGAGGTGCCGGTCGAGGAGATCGCGAGCGCCCCCAGGGCAGCGACCGTCCCCGCACCGACCGTGACCGGCAGGGCGCGGATCGTGACCGGCAGGGCGGCGACCGCGGTCGCGTCGAGCGCCCCCGCAGCGGCGACCGCACCGACCGTCCCGGCCGCCCGACGGGAGACCGTCCGCGTGAGGATCGCCGTTCGAGTGACCCCCGCGGCGGAACCGGGCACGGCCCGGATCGTCGCTCCGGTGGCGCGCCGCATCGGCGCGGTGGCGAAGGTGGCTTCGGACCCGGCCGCGGCCGCGACTCCGGTTCCTCCCCGCGCCGAGATGCCCGTCCTGACGAGCCGGATCTGCCCGACGACGTCGAGGCGTCCGAACTCGACCCGACGATCCGTCGCGACCTGCTCAGCCTGGACAAGCTGAACGCGAATTCCGTTGCGCGACACCTGGTGATGGCGGGCAAACTGATCGACGACGACCCTCGAGCAGCTCTGGCGCACGCGCGTGCCGCACGGCAGCGCGCCGGACGCATCGCGGTGGTCCGAGAGGCGGCGGGCATCACCGCGTATCACGCGGGAGAATGGGCCGAGGCCTTGTCGGAGTTGCGGGCGGCTCGTCGCATGTCCGGTGGGCCGGGCCTTCTCGCGGTCATGGCGGACTGCGAACGGGGTCTGGGGAGGTCGGAGAAGGCCATCGAGCTGGGACGCAGCGAGGAAGCGCGGGCGCTGACCGGTGACGAGGCGAGCGAGCTGCGAATCGTCGTTGCGGGTGCCCGCATGGATCTCGGGCAGTTCGACCAGGCCGTGGTGACCCTCCAGACGCCGGACCTCGATCCCGAGCGCACCGGGACCGCAGCGGCCCGGCTGTTCTACGCGTACGCCGACGCACTGGTGGCCTGCGGCCGCACCGACGAGGGGGTGCAGTGGTTCCTTCACGCTGCCTCCGCCGACATCGAAGGTGTCACGGACGCCGAGGAGCGGGTCGAGGAGCTCACCGGAGAGGGTCTGTGACCGCTGCGCAGGCCGGGACGCAGGGTGCGACGCTCCGGTCGCTGTACGACGTATTGCTGCTCGACCTCGACGGCACCGTCTATCGTGGCGCCGAGGTGGTACCGGGAGCCCGCGAGGCCGTCGCCGATACCGACAGCCGCGTGCTCTATGTGACGAACAACGCGAGCCGCCGTCCCGGCGAGGTGGCGCAGCACCTGCGCGACCTCGGTTTCCCGGCACAACCCGCCGACGTGGTGACCAGCTCGCAATCGGCGGCACGACTTCTGGCGCAACGCATTCCGGCCGGTTCGCCGGTTCTGGTGGTCGGCACCGACGCACTGGCCGAGGAGGTCGCCGGCGTCGGATTGACGCCGGTACGCACGGCCGACGCCGATCCCGTCGCAGTGGTGCAGGGTCATTCTCCCGAGACCGGGTGGGCCATCCTGGCCGAAGCCACCCTCGCGATCCGGGCCGGCGCGCTGTGGATCGCGACGAATGTCGACTCGACGCTGCCTACCGAACGCGGCCTGGTACTCGGGAACGGCTCGATGGTGGCCGCCGTGCGGTCGGCAACGGGTGCCGAACCCGTGGTCGCCGGGAAACCGGCCGCTCCGTTGCTCGCGGACGCGATCACACGAGGTTCGGCGACGCGTCCGCTGGTGGTCGGTGATCGACTCGACACCGATATCGAGGGAGCGAACGCGGTCGGCGCGGACTCGCTGCTGGTGCTCACGGGCGTCAGCACCGTCGCCGATCTGCTGCGGGCACCGGTCGCGCAGCGACCCACCTATGTCGCCTCCTCGTTGGGCTGTCTCGATGTGGCGGCGACGGCGCTGCGGGTGTCGGCTCGGGGGCCGTGGCCGGTCTCCTTCGACGACGGCGACCTGCACCTCGGCGGGCCGGGCCCGGCATCGACGGGAGATGCACCGATGGAGGCTCTGCGCTGCATCCTCGACATCGCGTGGGCGAACCCCGGTTTCGGCCGGATCGTGGCCACGGACGACGCCGCCCGCGCCGTACTCGCCGCCTGGGGCCCGGTGCACTGACGTCGGTCGTGCGATGTGTCCGCCGCCGCGACGATGCACTAGCGTGGTCGGCGATGAGCACGTCGATTCCACGTCCAGGCCAACATCTTCCCGGATCGCACCCCGGGGTCGATCCCGCGCGTATCCATGTCGAGGTCGACGAGTTGCTCACCCGTATCCGCGAGAGCGGTCACGCAGCCGATCCGGCCGCCGTCATCGCGGGTCAGGCCGAACTGTTCGAACAGGCCCACGAAGTGCTCGTCCGGGCACTGTCGACCGTGGACAAGATCTGACGTGGCGCGCCGGGCACGAGTCGATGCGGAGTTGGTGCGGCGGGGACTGGCGCGCTCCCGCGAGCATGCGAGCGAACTGATCGCGGCCGGACGGGTGCTGATCGCCGGCACGGTCGCCACCAAACCGGCCACGGCCGTTGAACCGAACACGCCGTTGCTGGTCACCGAGGTGACCGATGAGGTGTCCTGGGCTTCGCGGGGTGCCCACAAGCTGATCGGGGCGCTCGAGGCCTTCGGACCCCGGGGTTTGCGCGTCGCCGGCCGGCGCTGTCTCGACGCCGGTGCCTCCACCGGGGGGTTCACCGATGTGCTGCTCCGCGAGGGCGCGTCCGAGGTCGTCGCGGTCGATGTCGGCTACGGCCAGCTGGTGTGGCGGCTGCAGTCGGACGAGCGGGTCCGCGTGATAGATCGAACAAACGTGCGTAATATCGACGCCGACGTGATCGGAGGTCCGGTCGAACTGGTGGTGGCTGATCTGTCGTTCATCTCGCTGAAACTGGTGCTGCCGGCCTTCGTGCGCTGCGCGACGGCGGGAACCGACCTGCTGCCGATGGTCAAGCCGCAGTTCGAGGTGGGCAAGGACCGCGTCGGGAGCGGCGGGGTCGTCCGCGACCCGGCGCTGCGCACCGAGGCAGTCCTCGACGTGGCACGCGAAGCGCAGACCCTCGGGCTGCGCACGGTCGGTGCGGTAGCGAGCCCGCTGCCCGGACCGTCGGGCAATGTCGAGTACTTCCTGTGGTTGCGGGCCGGCGAACCCGGCCCGGCGGAACTCGACACGAACGTCGTCGACCTTATCGAGCGAGCGGTGCAGGAAGGACCACAGTGACTACAGGGACGGCCGCTCCGGCAACGCCGACGGTGCGCCGCGAGATTCTGCTCGTATCCCATTCCGGGCGGGAGGAGATCGCTACCACCGCCCAGCGCGTAGCGAAACTGCTGGGGGAGGCGGGGATCGGACTGCGGGTGCTCGACGACGAAGCGGTCAGCAACGGTCTGGGGGTGCTCGCTGTGCCCGGCAGCGGAATCCGTGTCGTGGCGCCCGGTCTCGACGCGGCGTCGGGCTGCGAAATGGTGATCGTCCTCGGCGGCGACGGCAGCTTCCTGCGCGCCGCGGAACTGGCCCAGTACCACGCGGTGCCGGTGCTCGGGATCAACCTCGGCCGGATCGGGTTTCTCGCCGAGGCCGAGGCGGAGAACCTCGAAGATGCGTTGCAGCAGGTGGTGCGCCGCGAATACCGCATCGAAGAACGCATGACCCTGGACGTGATGATTCGTGTCGACGACACCGTCGTGGACCGGGGCTGGGCGCTCAACGAAGCCAGCCTCGAGAACAAGTCGCGGCTCGGGGTGCTCGAAGTGGTGCTCGAAGTGGACGGGCGCCCGGTCAGTTCGTTCGGATGCGACGGACTGCTCATCGCCACCCCGACCGGCTCGACCGCGTACGCATTCTCCGCCGGTGGTCCGATCGTGTGGCCGGAACTCGAGGCGCTGCTGGTCATTCCGAGCAACGCCCACGCCCTGTTCGCACGCCCGCTCGTCACCAGCCCCGAGTCCATCATCGCGGTCGAAACCCTCGCCGGCAGCCACGACGGGCTGGTCTTCTGCGACGGGCGCCGCATTCTCGAACTCCCGGCCGGTGGCCGACTCGAAGTGGTGCGCGGCCGCCATCCGGTGCGCTGGGTACGTCTGGATTCGGCGCCGTTCGCCGATCGGATGGTGCGTAAGTTCGAACTTCCGGTGAAGGGCTGGCGGGGAAGGAAGCTCTGAGATGCTCGCAGAGATCCGGATCGACAATCTGGGCGTGATTTCGGAGGCGTGTGCCCGGTTCCACGGCGGGCTGACCGTACTGACCGGCGAGACCGGTGCCGGCAAGACGATGGTGGTCACGAGCCTGCATCTGCTCTCCGGTGTCCGGGCCGACTCCGCCCGGGTGCGGGTGGGGGCGTCCCGCGCCGTCGTCGAAGGACGCTTCAGCATCGAGGCCGCGACCAGTCACGTGGAGAAGGAGATCGCGCGTCTGCTGGAGGCGACCGGCGCGCAGCGCGACGAGGACGGCAGCATCATCGCGGTCCGCACGGTGAGCAGCGACGGCCGCTCGCGGGCACACCTCGGCGGACGCAGCGTGCCGGTCGGGGTGCTCTCGGAGTTCACCGATCCGCTGCTGACAGTGCACGGACAGAACGACCAATTGCGCTTGCTGCGCCCCGATCAGCAACGCGCGGCGCTCGACCGGTTCGGTGGCAGAACCGTCACGCAGCCGCTCGAGGTCTACCGCACCCACCGGCGGCGATGGCTCGACGCCCGCACCGAACTCCTCGACCGCACGCAGCGATCACGGGAACTGGCGCAGGAGGCGGACCGGTTGCAGTTCGGGCTCGACGAGATCGATGCGGTCGCGCCGGAGCCGGCCGAGGATGTCCGCATCGTCACCGAGGTGCGGCGGCTGTCGGACCTCGATTCGCTGCGCGACGCCGCGTACGGGGCGCATGCCGCGCTGACCGGACCCGACAGCGACGACGCGGACGTGACCCACGCCGCGCTGGACCTGCTCGGGGACGCCCGCTCGCGCATCGAGGGGAGCGACGACCCGGCGCTCCGCGACCTCGCGCCGCGTCTCGCCGAGGCGATCGCGGTGGTCACCGACGTGGCCGGTGATCTGTCCGGCTACCTGTCGGATCTGCCGTCCGACCCCGGGGCGCTCGAGTCGCTGCTCGGTCGGCAGGCGGAGCTGAAGAATCTCACCCGCAAGTACGCGGCCGACATCGACGGTGTCCTCGAGTGGGCCCGCGACGCCCGGGAGCGACTGTCGCGCCTGGACGTATCCGCCGAGGCGCTCGACAAACTGGCCGCCGAGGTCGACGCCGAGGCCGCCGCCACCGCGAAAGCGGCCGCGGCCCTGTCGACGGCGCGCCGCAGGACGGCCACCAAGCTGGCGAAGGCGGTGACCAAAGAACTGGCCGGCCTCGCGATGGGACGGGCGGTGCTCGACGTTCAGGTCCGCGATCGGGACGCCGCGGCGGGCGACTCCGCGCCGCTGCCGATGGACGGCCGGGTCCTGCACGCCGGGGGATCGGGCGTCGACGACGTCGAGTTCCGTCTCGCCGCGCACGGCGGTGCCCCCGCGCTCCCGCTCGCGCGCAGTGCCTCCGGCGGTGAACTGTCGCGGGTGATGCTCGCACTCGAGGTGGTGCTGGCCGCCTCCGAGCGTGGCGCCACGATGGTCTTCGACGAGGTCGACGCCGGGGTCGGCGGCCGCGCCGCGGTCGAAATCGGACGTCGTCTGGCACGGCTCGCGCGCACTCATCAGGTCATCGTGGTGACGCATCTGCCGCAGGTCGCGGCGTTCGCGGACACCCACCTCGTGGTCGACAAGGTCGACGACACCGGCGGCGTGGTCAGCAGCGGGGTCCGGACATTGACCGAGACCGATCGGGTCGCCGAACTGGCCCGCATGCTCGCCGGTCTCGACGACACCGAGACCGGGCGGGCGCACGCCGAGGAACTGCTGGCGATGGCGCACAGCGAGCGCGTGGGCTGACCCCACCTCGATGTTGCGCTCGTCCCCGGCGCGCCTCCGAGACCTCACCGCGACCTCGGAGCATCATCTTTGCCATGAAGATGCCGGCGCTGCTATCACGTAACAACGAAACGTTGCCCGGAGTGAGTGGCATTGCCCGGGTCGACAAGAACACCGCGAAGCTGCTGCGCCGGGTCGGACCCGGCGACATCGTCGCGCTCGATGTCGTCGATCTCGACCGCGTCACCGCGGACGCCCTCGTCGAGGCGGGGGTCTCGGCCGTCCTCAACGCGTCGGCCTCGATCTCGGGCCGCTACCCGAATCTGGGTCCGGAGGTGCTCGTCGCGAACGGCATCGTGCTCATCGACCATGTCGGCCCCGAGTTGTTCAAGAAGGTCAAGGACGGCGCGAAGGTGCGCCTGCACGACGGCGGGGTGTACGCCGGTGAGCGTCTGCTGATCGAGGGGGAGGAGCAGACCGAAGCGGAAATCTCCGACCGCATGATCGAGGCGAAAACGGGTCTCGTCGATCACCTCGAAGCGTTCTCGGGCAACACCATCGAATTCATCCGCTCGGAAAGCCCGCTGCTCATCGACGGGGTCGGCGTCCCGGACATCGATCTCGATCTGCGGGACCGGCACGTGGTCGTGGTGACGAGCGGCCCCGACCACCAGCAGGACCTCAAGAATCTCAAGCCGTTCATCAAGGAGTACTCGCCGATCCTCGTGGGCGTCGGGACCGGCGCGGACGTCCTCACCAAGGCCGGGTACCGGCCGGATCTGATCGTGGGGGACCCCGACGAGATCGGCACCGCCACCCTCAAATCCGGCGCCGAGGTGGTTCTGCCCGCCGATCCCGACGGGCCCGCCCCCGGCCTCGAACGCAGCCAGGACCTCGGGCTCGGTGCGATGACCTTCCCCGCCGCGGGGACCCCCACCGACCTGGCGTTGCTGCTCGTCGAACACCACGGTGCCGCGCTCGTCGTCACCGTCGGCAGCACCGTCTCACTCGACGAGTTCTTCGATCAGGGCCGCCGCGACACCAACCCGTCGGCGTTCATGACCCGGTTGAAGGTCGGCCCGAAACTCGTCGACGCGAAAGCGGTCGCGACCCTGTACCGCAGCCGGGTCTCGGGAGGTGTCATCGCGCTGCTCGTCTTCGCTGCGCTGATCGCCGTCATCGCCGCGCTCGTCGTGTCGAACCTCGGCGGCGACGTCGTGGACTGGGCAGTGCAGCTGTGGGACGACCTCGTCGAATGGGTGCGGGGTCTGCGCGCGTGATTTCGATGCGCCGGCACGTCGTGACCATCGCCTCGATCTTCCTGGCCCTCGCGGTGGGCATCGTGCTCGGGTCGGGTCTGCTCTCGGACACCCTGGTGTCGGGATTGCGCGACGACAAGGCCGAGATGCGCCGCGAGGTCCAGAATGCGCAGGACCGCAGCAGCCGGCTCGAGGAACAACTCAACACGGCCGACGGCTTCGACGCGGCCGTCGCTCCACGGGTGGTGCGCGACGTGCTCATCGACCGCACGGTGCTGCTGGTGAGCACCCCCGACACCGATCCCGCCGACCTCGACGCGGTGATGCGCACCGTCGATGCCGCCGGCGGCCGGGTCACCGGCCGGGTGTCGCTGACCGAATCGTTCGTCGACGCCGCCGGGGCCGACCTCCTGCGCACGACCGTGACCAACATCATTCCGGCAGGGGTGCAGCTGCAGACCGGGGCGGTGGATCCGGGCAGTCTCGCCGGGGACCTCCTGGGCGCCGTGCTGCAGCTCGATCCCGCCACCGGAGCGCCCCGGAGCACCCCCGAGGAACGTGACCTGGCCCTGAGCACGTTGCGCAGTGCCGGCTTCGTGTCCTACGACGGTGCCGTCGAACCGGCACAGTCCACACTCGTCGTCACCGGTGACGGTGGCGAACAGAACGGCAACGGCAACCGGGGCGCGCTGGTGGCGCGCTTCGCCGCGGCGGTCGACACCCGCGGTGCCGGCACAGTGCTCACCGGCCGGCCCGGCTCGGCGGTCGGCAACGGCCCGGTCGCGGTGGTACGGGCCGCTGCCGCGTTGTCGGCGGGACTGTCGACCGTGGACAACCTCGACCGGGAAGCCGGGCGGGTCACCACCGTGCTCGCGCTCGGGGAGCAGTTCGACGGCGGCGTGGGACGGTACGGGTCCGGTCCGGGCGCCGCCGCGGTCACCGTCGGCTCGGCCGCGCGCTGAGCGACCGGGCCGGTGTGACGTCCACTGCACCCGGGCCGCCGGTATGGCGAGTCGGGTACGCAGCCGCCGCCGGTGGTGTTACCGTGAAGTTCCGTGGGTCGGCAGGCCCCAGAAGTATCACCTCAGTCCAAAAGTCCTGCACCTGACGTCACGGGAGCTTCCTTGTCACAGTCACGCCACTCGCGTACCCCGACCAAGCACATTTTCGTCAGCGGCGGCGTCGCGTCCTCGCTGGGCAAGGGGCTGACGGCATCGAGCCTGGGTGCTCTGCTGACCGCGCGCGGAATGCGGGTGACCATGCAGAAACTCGATCCGTATCTGAACGTCGATCCGGGCACGATGAACCCGTTCCAGCACGGCGAGGTGTTCGTCACCGAGGACGGCGCCGAAACCGATCTCGACGTCGGTCACTACGAGCGTTTCCTCGACCGCGACCTCAACGCCGACGCGAACGTCACCACCGGACAGGTGTACTCGACGGTGATCGCGAAGGAACGCCGCGGCGAGTATCTCGGCGACACCGTGCAGGTCATCCCGCACATCACCGACGAGATCAAGAGCCGCATCCTGGCCATGGCCACCCCCGACGCCTCCGGTCAGACACCCGACGTGGTGATCACCGAGATCGGCGGCACCGTCGGCGACATCGAATCGCAGCCGTTTCTCGAAGCCGCCCGGCAGGTCAGGCACGAGGTGGGCCGCGACAACTGCTTCTTCCTGCACGTGTCGCTGGTGCCGTACCTCGGTCCGTCCGGAGAGCTGAAGACCAAACCGACCCAGCATTCGGTGGCGGCGCTGCGCAATATCGGCATCCAGCCCGACGCCCTGGTGCTGCGCTGCGACCGGGACGTGCCCGCCTCGCTCAAGGGCAAGATCTCGCTGATGTGCGACGTCGACATCGCCGGGGTCATCTCCTGCCCGGACGCGCCGAGCATCTACGACATCCCCAAGGTGCTGCACAGCGAAGGCCTCGACGCCTACGTCGTGCGCCAGCTGGGGTTGCCCTTCCGCGACGTCGACTGGACCGTGTGGGGCGATCTGCTCGAGCGGGTCCACAACCCCCGCGAGACCGTGGAGGTCGCGCTCGTCGGCAAGTACATCGACCTGCCCGACGCCTACCTGTCGGTGACCGAGGCGCTCCGCGCCGGCGGATTCGCGCACCGCGCGAAGGTCAAGATCCGGTGGGTCGCCTCCGACGAATGCGAAACCGAGACCGGCGCCCAGGCCCGGCTCGGCGACGTCGACGCGGTGCTCATCCCCGGCGGCTTCGGCATCCGCGGCATCGAGGGCAAACTCGGCGCCATCCGGTTCGCCCGCACCCGCAAGATCCCGCTGCTCGGGCTGTGCCTGGGTCTGCAGTGCGTCGTGATCGAGGCGGCCCGCGCGGCCGGCGTCACCGACGCCTCCTCGACCGAATTCGATCCCGACACCACCGCCCCGGTGATCTCCACGATGGCGGACCAGGAGCAGGCCGTGGCCGGGGAAGCCGACCTCGGCGGCACGATGCGGCTCGGGTCGTACCCGGCGGTGCTGAGCAAGGGCTCGGTGGTCGCCCGCACCTACGGCACCGAACAGGTCACCGAACGGCATCGGCACCGCTACGAGGTCAACAACGCGTACCGCGCGACCATCGCGAAGTCCGGACTGGTGTTCTCCGGAACCTCCCCCGACGGTCGCCTGGTGGAATTCGTCGAATACCCCGCCGACATCCACCCGTTCTTCGTTGCGACACAGGCACATCCGGAACTGAAGAGCCGCCCGACGCGCCCGCATCCGTTGTTCGCCGGGTTGATCGACGCGGCCCTGCGGTACAAGGCCGCCGAACGGCTGCCGGTGGACGTGCACGGCGACACCGGGACACCGGAGCCGACCGACGAGCCGGTCGCGTCCGCCTCCACCGCCGCCGCCGAAGCCGAGTAGATCGTGGCGCAGCGACACGAGTTCCGCACCGTCGGCACCCGGCGCATCTATACCGGTGCCATCGTGTCG
>NZ_JAUZMZ010000015.1:0-48470 GCF_036327435.1 Rhodococcus chondri
GGACGGGGATGCCCTCGATGCGGCGGCGGACGCCCTGCTCGCGAGCGCCCGCGACGACTCCGGCCCGGCCGTCGACGTGCTGTCGAGTGCCGCGCCCGCGCTGCGGCGGCGTGCGGTGCGACAGTGGCTGCTCGACGAGGGTGTCTCGGCCCCGCCCAACCGGACCCTACGCGCGATCGACGATCTGGTGGCGGCCTGGCGCGGACAGGGGCCTGTCGCGGTGGGCGGAGGTCCACGTCCGGGCGTCAGGTTGGTCGTGTCGCGTCGGCGTGGCAGGCTGAACCTGGATTTCGTCGACCAGCAGAGGTGTGCGGACGACTGACGGAAGGTAGGACCGGTGTACGAGAACGACATAGCGTCGGTGTTGATCTCCGAAGAGGAGATCAAGCAGCGCACGACCGAACTGGCGCAGTCCGTCGCGAAGCGGTACCCGGTGGGTGCACCCGAGGGCGATCTGCTGCTCATCGGCGTGCTGAAGGGCGCGATCTTCTTCATGACCGACTTCGCCCGGGCCCTGCCCATCCCGACGCAGATGGAGTTCATGGCCGTCAGCTCGTACGGGTCGTCCACGTCCTCGTCGGGCGTGGTGCGCATTCTCAAGGACCTCGACAAGGACATCGCGGGCCGTCACGTCCTCATCGTCGAGGACATCATCGATTCCGGTCTCACCCTGTCGTGGCTGATGCGCAACCTGTCGCAGCGCAACCCGGCGTCGCTCGAGGTCGTCACCCTGCTGCGCAAGCCCGACGCCGTCAAGATCGACGTGGATGTCGCGGACGTCGGCTTCGACATTCCCAACGAGTTCGTGGTCGGCTACGGACTCGACTACGACGAGCGCTATCGCGACCTGCCGTACATCGGCACCCTGCATCCGAAGGTGTACAGCAGCTAATCCCATCCCTCGGTGACCTGCCTGACCGCCACCGACCGCTGGAGGGCTTCGAGGTCCTGCTCCATGAGCCGGAACAGCCAGTAGACCAGGACGAACGCGACGATGCTGCCCACCGACAGCACCCGTACCGCAACCTGCACCTGCGGGATCTCCTCGATCGTGAGGAATGTCGAACCGGCGACCGCGGCCAGCGGAACGGCCGCGGCGAGTGCAAGGTAGCGGACACTGCGCCGGTGCAGGCCCTCGAGTTCGCGGGCGTCGGTGGCGTCTGTCGCGCCGTGCGGCAGGAACGCCGGATACAGCGAGCGCACCATGTAGAACGCCACGAAGAAGAACGGGTACGCGACGGCGATCGCGCCGCACACCACGATGGACGCGACGAAGTGGGTGATCGCCCGACCGTCGAGGTCCCCGGTGATCTGCTGAATGATCACCGGGAACGCGATGCCCGAGATAACCCACAGCGCCATCACCACCACGATGACGCGGTCGGCGAGCAGCAGCGCATCGTGTCTGGCGCGGGCGAGTTCGACCGCGCTGTACGTGCGGCCGCGGTGCAGTCCGCGCGGCACCGTGATCACCCGGCGTCCGAAGTACACGATGACCGCGGTTCCGAGAGGAAAGACGGTGGCGTTGATGATCAGCGCGATCATCTCGAACAGTGCCTGCGAGTCGGGTGGCAGGCGGTCGACGATCAGCGTCGCGTTGTGCTGGTAGTTGTACAGGGCGCCGAGAATGTTCGGGATACCGATCGCGGCCGCCAGCACCGGCACCACCGGCCGTCGCAGGCGTGCCCGCCAGCTTCGCGCCGGAGGATCGACCAGGGCCCGCGCCCGGGCGTCGAGGCACAGATCGAACTGCTGCGCGAGGTCGGTGCCCGACGCCCACCGATCCGCCGGCCGGGGCGACAGGCACCGCACGAGAACGCGGCACAGCGACGGGGGACAGTCCGCCGGCAGTTGCGCGAGTGCCGCCTCACCCGGAGCGGTCCCTCGTCTCTGCAGCATCGAGTCGAGTGCGGTGACCGTGGGAGCGTCCGGGTCGAGGGCACCGCCCTCGGCGTCGTCCGGTCTGCTGCCGGTGAGCAGTTCCCACAGCATCACCCCGAGGGCGTAGATGTCGCTGCGGGTATCGAGTTCTGCCGCGTTTCCCGGCAGGTTCGGGTGACACGCCTCGAGTTGTTCCGGCGACATGTACGCCAGGGATCCGCCCAGATAGGCCACAGGAGAGCTGTTGTCGACGGTTTCGGCGAAGCTGATGTTGAAGTCGGCCAGTTTGGGGACGCCCTCGGCGGTCAGGAGAACGTTCGCGGGTTTGATGTCGCGATGCAGGACGCCGCGTCCGTCCGCGTAGTCCAGGGCTTCGGCAAGGCGTCGTCCGAGCCACGCCACGGTCTCCGGCCAGCTCAGCGCCCCGATCTCCAGTCGCACGGTGGAATCGGTCGGACGAATCTCCCCCTTTTCCCGCAGTGCGTCGTCGACGGCGTCGATCAGCAGCCGGCCGCTGCGCTGCTCGGCCGGTGTGCCACGGACCTTGTTGAGCACCCGCAGCAACGTGCCCCCCGGCATGTACTGCATGTAAAGCAGGCGAAGTCCGTGCTCGGGAAGGATCCTCTGGTCGAAGACGCGCACGATGTAGTCGTGGTCCAGTTGCGCGAGGGTCTGTGCCTCGCTGCCGCGATTCCGGGAGATCTTCACGGCCACCAGCCGTTGCATCGACACCTGGCGGGCCAGGAACACCCGGCCGAAGGCTCCCGCGCCGAGTGTCGTGAGCAGGTGGAAGTCGTCGATGCGCTCTCCCGCGTGCACGTCGTCGACGGTTGCGGGTTCGTCCGAGGGAAAGGGGTCGGTGACGGCCGGTGCCGTGCGTGTCAACGGAGGATTCTCGAAGGTCGCGGCGGTCGGCGCCATATCGGTCGCTGCGGTATCGGACGTCTTCGTCGGATCTGCAGCGACCGTGGGGTCCGGCTCCTGCGTGGCCATGGCGAATCATACCCACGTGCGGCATGCCCTCCGCAGGTGAAGCGGCACGTTCGGGCTTCGCCGCAGCCACGACTCCCGAGCCGGGTGGGAACTTCGGGGCATGTCCCGAACGTTGAGTGTCAGGGTAGGACCGCGCGCAGGCACACGGTCGTTCCCACGCGGTAACCTTGCGGTGCCCGGTTTGTCACCGGGCGAGTAGGGCACGAGCACCGCACAGATGACCGCACTATCGAAAGGACCGGCCGGCCGGGCCGAACCTGTATGAACCGCAAGACAGTGTTCCGTAATCTGGCGATAGTTGCCGGCATCCTGTTGGTCATTTACGCCTTCAGCTACTTCGGCGACGACACACGCGGCTTCACGAAGGTCGATACGTCCGTCGCGATCGCGCAGCTCGATGCCCAGAATGTCACCGAGGCCCGCATCGACGACCGCGAGCAGCAGGTCCGTCTGTGGCTCGAGAACGGCACCGACACCACCGAGGGCAGCACCGAGATCATCGCCAAGTATCCGGAGGCCGCCTCCGAGCAGGTCTTCGACAAGGTGGCCGCGTCGGGCGCAGAGAAATTCGACACGCAGGTCACGCAGGAGAGCTGGCTGACCTCCATCCTGCTGTTCGTCCTGCCGATGATCATCCTGCTCGGTGTCTTCTTCTTCGTCATGAGCCGCATGCAGGGCGGTGGCCGCGGCGGCATGATGGGCTTCGGCAAGTCGAAGGCCAAGCAGCTGTCGAAGGACATGCCCAAGACGACGTTCGCCGACGTCGCCGGCGCGAACGAAGCCGTCGAAGAGCTCTACGAAATCAAGGACTTCCTGCAGAATCCTGCCCGCTACCAGGCGCTGGGCGCGAAGATCCCCAAGGGTGTGCTGCTGTACGGCCCGCCCGGAACGGGCAAGACCTTGCTGGCGCGCGCGGTCGCCGGCGAAGCGGGCGTGCCCTTCTTCACGATCTCCGGTTCGGACTTCGTCGAGATGTTCGTCGGTGTCGGCGCCTCTCGTGTGCGCGACCTGTTCGAGCAGGCCAAGCAGAACAGTCCCTGCATCATCTTCGTCGACGAGATCGACGCGGTCGGGCGGCAACGCGGCGCCGGACTGGGCGGCGGCCACGACGAACGCGAGCAGACCCTCAACCAGTTGCTGGTCGAGATGGACGGTTTCGGCGACCGGCAGGGCATCATCCTCATTGCCGCCACCAACCGACCCGACATCCTGGACCCGGCGCTGCTGCGCCCCGGCCGTTTCGACCGGCAGATCCCCGTCAGCAACCCTGACCTCGCAGGTCGCCGCGCGATTCTGGCCGTGCATTCGAAGGGCAAGCCGATCGACGCGAACGCGGATCTCAACGGTCTCGCGAAGCGCACCGTCGGCATGTCCGGCGCCGATCTCGCGAACGTCGTCAACGAGGCTGCGCTGCTCACCGCCCGCGAGAACGGCACCGTGATCACCGAGGCGATCCTCGAAGAATCCGTCGATCGCGTGATCGGCGGCCCCCGCCGCAAGAGCCGCATCATCAGCGAGCACGAGAAGAAGATCACCGCTTACCACGAAGGCGGGCACACCCTGGCCGCGTGGGCGATGCCCGACATCGAGCCGGTCTACAAGGTCACGATCCTGGCGCGGGGCCGCACCGGCGGCCACGCGATGACGGTGCCCGAGGACGACAAGGGTTTGATGACCCGGTCGGAGATGATCGCACGCCTGGTGATGGCCATGGGTGGTCGTGCCGCCGAGGAACTGGTGTTCCGGGAGCCCACGACCGGCGCGTCGTCCGATATCGATCAGGCGACCAAGATCGCTCGCGCGATGGTCACCGAGTACGGCATGAGCGCGAAACTCGGTGCGGTGCGCTACGGGCAGGAACAGGGCGATCCGTTCCTGGGCCGTTCCATGGGCATGCAGTCCGACTACTCGCACGAGGTCGCGCGCGAGATCGACGAGGAAGTGCGCAACCTCATCGAGGCCGCCCACACCGAGGCATGGTCGATCCTCAACGAGTACCGCGACGCCCTCGACCTGCTCGCCGGTGAACTGCTCGAACACGAGACCCTCACCCGCAAGGACCTCGAACGGATTCTGGCCTCCGTCGACAAGCGTCCGCGCATCACAGCGTTCAACGACTTCGGTGAGCGAGTTCCGTCGGACAAGCCGCCGATCAAGACGCCGCGCGAACTCGCTCTCGAACGCGGCGAGCCGTGGCCGCCCGAGCAGGCGCAGCCGTCGCTCGAAAAGCAGCCCCAGCCCCAGCCACAGGCGCAGTACCCGCCGCAGCAGTACCCGCCTCAGGGTTCCGCGCCGCGGCCGCAGTACCAGCCTGCAGGGCCGGGCAACGGATATTCCGCACCGCAGCCTCCTACGGCCGCGCCGTCGCCGACGGCCCCACAGCCGGTGCCTTCCTCCGAGCCCCTGCCCGGCTTTCCGTCGCAGCCCCCGAATCAGGGTGGTCCACGGCACGCCACCCGGCCCGATTACGGTGCACCTGCCGGATGGTCGGCACCCGGATGGCCTCCGCAGGATCCGGCGGGAGAACAGCGCGGCTCGTACTCGGGTTACCCGGATTGGTCCCGCACCGGACCGTCCGAGCAGCCCGGCGAGCCCCGCGACGAAGACCGCCCGGCGCCGGAACCGCCGCCGACACAGCCCTGGGAGGGGCCGTCCGGGCAGCGTTGACGGCACCGTCCGGCAACGCCGAGTTCGAAGTCAACGAAGAGTGGAGGACGGTCGGGTGTCGGTAAACCACCTGAATACCAAGGCGATTCCCGGCTCGAAAGATCTCGATGGGGCAGAGTCGCTGAGCTTGTCGTCGGGCCGGGAGTTCGATCAGAACCGGGCCGAGGCGGCAGTACGCGAGTTGCTGATCGCCGTCGGTGAAGATCCGGAGCGCGAGGGTCTGCGCGAGACCCCGGCACGAGTCGCCAGGGCCTACCGCGAAGTGTTCGCCGGTCTGTTCACCGACCCCGACGAGGTTCTCAACACGACCTTCGACGAGGGACATCAAGAACTGGTACTGGTGCGCGACATCCCGATGTACTCGACATGCGAGCACCACCTCGTCTCGTTCCACGGTGTTGCGCACGTCGGGTACATCCCCGGTCCCACCGGGCGTGTCACCGGATTGTCGAAGCTCGCCCGGCTGGTCGATCTGTATGCGAAGCGCCCGCAGGTGCAGGAGCGTCTGACCAGCCAGGTCGCCGATGCGCTCATGCGCAAACTCGAGCCGCGCGGCGCGATCGTCGTGGTCGAAGCGGAACATCTGTGCATGGCCATGCGGGGCATCCGCAAGCCCGGGGCCAGCACCACGACCTCGGCCGTGCGTGGCCTGTTCCAGACCAGTTCGGCGTCGCGGGCCGAAGCCTTGGACCTCATTCTCCGCCGGTGAGTGCGCTCCTGAAAGCGCCGGCGCCTGTCGTGATGGGCGTACTCAACGTGACCAGCGATTCGTTCTCCGACGGGGGTCGCTACCTGGACCGGGACACCGCGATCGCCCGTGGGCTCGAGCTTCGAGCGCTCGGCGTCGACATCGTCGATGTCGGCGGCGAATCGACCCGTCCCGGTGCAGTGCGCGTGGATGCGGAGGTCGAAGCCGGCCGGGTCGTGCCTGTAATCGAGGCATTGACGCAGGAAGGCATCCCCACGAGTGTGGACACGATGCGTGCGTCCGTGGCCGAGGCTGCCATCGCGGCCGGAGTGACGATCATCAATGATGTGTCCGGGGGTCGTGCCGATCCCGCCATGGCACCGACCGTCGCATCCGCCGGGATCCCCTGGATCCTCATGCACTGGCGTCCCAGTGGAGGGTTCGTGCACGCCGGAGGCTCGACGCACTACGACGACGTGGTCCGCGAGGTCTGCGACGAGTTGCTCACCCAGGTCGACGTCGCCCTCGCGGCGGGTGTCGACCCGAAGAACCTGGTCCTCGACCCGGGGCTCGGTTTCGTGAAACAGGCCGATCACAACTGGGAGCTGCTCAATCGCCTCCCGGAAATGATCGATCTCGGATTCCCCGTGTTGATCGGAGCATCCCGCAAGCGTTTCCTCGGGTCGCTGCTCGCCGACCCGGACGGCACCGTCCGTCCGCCGGCCGGTCGTGAGGTGGCGACCGCGGTGGTGTCGGCGCTCGCCGCGACGCACGGCGCGTGGGGAGTGCGCGTGCACGACGTGCGGGCGTCGCGCGACGCCCTGGCCGTGGTCCAGGCGTGGCAGCAGGGACATTCGAAGGGGGTACGGGTGTGAGCGACCGCATCGAACTGCGCGGCCTGCGCGTGCGCGGCAATCACGGTGTCTTCGACCACGAGAAGCGCGACGGTCAGGATTTCCTGATAGATATCACGGCGTGGCTCGACCTTGCGCCTGCCGCGCGCAGCGATGCGCTCGGCGACACCCTGCACTACGGCGTACTCGCCGAACGGGCGGCGGCGATCGTCGCGGGCCCGGCTCGCGACCTGATCGAGACGGTGGCCGGAGAGATCGCCGCCGACGTACTCACTGATCAGCGGGTCGCGCGTGTCGAGGTGACGGTGCACAAGCCGTCCGCCCCGATTGCCCTGACGTTCTCCGACGTGGCCGTCGTCGTCGACCGGAGCCGGAGCGACGTATGAGCCGGGCGGTGTTGTCCATCGGTTCGAATATCGGAGATCGGTTCGCTCACCTGCAGTCGGTCGTCGACACGCTCGGCCCCCGGGTCGTTGCGGTGTCGGCGGTGTACTCGACTGCGCCGTGGGGTGGGGTCGAACAGCAGGACTTCCTCAACGCCGTCGTGGTCGCCGAGGACTCGACCCGGTCCGCGCACGACTGGCTGCTGCTCGGCCGGGAACTCGAGGCTGCCGCGGACAGGGTGCGTGTGCAGCGATGGGGTCCGCGGAGTCTCGATGTCGATATCCTCACTTGCTGTGACGCCGCAGGCGAAGTGCGCAGCGACGACCCCGAACTGACCTTGCCGCACCCGCGTGCGCATCAGCGGGCCTTCGTTCTGGTGCCGTGGCTCGACGTCGAAGGCGATGGGGAACTGACCGTCGGCGGGGTTCGACGGCGCCTCGCCGACCTGCTCGCCGAACTCGATCCCGCCGAACGCGGTGGTGTGCGGCGCTGTGACCTGTCGCTGTCCGCTCCCACACTGTCCGCTCCCACACCACCGGATGCATCGGGCCGGAGGCGCGAGTGCTGAGACCGACCCGGATCCGCGATCTGCTCGGGCTGGCACTGCTCGCTGCTGTCGTGGCGTGGCTGCTGATCCGCAGTATGTACGGGTCGTTGCCGCCGATACCGGTCTACGCCGGCGCGTCGCTCTACCCGGTCGCCGCTCTCGAGGTGGTGCTGGCATTCATGATCCGGTCCCGCGTCGGAAAGCACGAGATCGGTGACGGCCCGAGGCAGCTCCACCCGATCACAGCCGCGCGTGCCGTCGCGCTGGCCAAGGCATCGGCACTCGTCGGTGCGGCGAGCGCGGGAGTCTGGAGCGGATTCCTGCTGTTCCTGATGCCTCAGCGCGCTGTGGTGCAGGCTGCGGCGGAAGACACCTCCGGGGTGCTCGTCGGGGCGTTCGCGGGTGTCGCGCTCGTCGCGGCCGCCCTGTGGCTCGAACACTGCTGTAAGACGCCGGAAGATCCGGATGAACCGTCCGGAGGCGACCCCGCCACCTGAGCGGAGCGCCGCAGCGGCGGGTCGATGCCGGTCTTTTCCCGGGCCCCGCGCCACACTCGACCAGTACCCTGGTGCACATGGTGTTTCCGGGGCGAGGCAGAGAGAATCGTCGTCCGTGGCGCAGCCCCAGTTCGGTGATTGTGGCGGGTCTGCTCGGACTGGCCATGGTGGCTTCCCTGCTGCTGGTGTTCAGCGAGAGCGTGCAGCTTCTCCGGGTTGCCGTCGTCGTCGCGCTGTGGGCGGCCACTGTGGGAGCCATCGCGATGACGAAGTATCGCCGTGAATCGGCACTCGACAAGGCGAAGGCCGACGACCTGAAAACGGTGTACGAACTGCAGCTCGAACGGGAAATTTCGGCCCGGCGTGAATACGAGCTGACTCTCGAAGAGAAGGTGCGCACCGAACTGCGGATCGACGCCGACGAAATGGCAGCTCTGCGTACGGAACTCGTAGCGCTGCGCAGAAATCTCGAGGCGCTGTTCGAGGGAAAGCTCCCGGTCGACGCTGTCGCATTACAGACCGGCGCCGACCGCGCGCGCGAACTGGGCGGCGCCACCCGGGTCACGGCGCCCCGGCCGTCGGGTCCCGCCTTCGCCTCCCCGGACGACGAACCACTCACCGCCGAGACGACTGCCGTGTCGTCCGAGCAGAACGAGAAGCCGTCCGACGCGGCCGAGGAAACGATCGCTGCCGGAGCCACGGAAACCGGCGGCACGACACCTGCGGCAGAGGACGACGAGCCCACCGGACGACGGGGCCGCCGCCGTGCGGACGAGTCCGGTGGCGGCCACACGAAGGGGCGTAGCGTCGCCGAGATTCTCGCGGCGCTCTCGGCAGACCGCTGATCAGGACGAACATACACGCCGCATGAGGCGCAGATCACGTTCGGTCGGCATGGCCCCGATGGAACGCTGCACGCTATTCTCGGGCAGAACGTCTGGTACCCGCACTGCGGGACTGGAACGAACGAGAGGACTCCCGTGAATTCCTTCGGGATCACAAATGCGCCTGCCCCTGCGCGTCTGACGATCGGCATCGTCTCCGCCGGCCGCGTCGGCACCGCCATCGGTGCGGCGCTCGAACAGGTCGGCCATGTCGTGGCGGCATGCTCGGCAGTCTCCGAGGCTTCCAAGCATCGGGCCCGCACGCGTCTGCCCGAATCCCGCATCCTTCCGGTCGACGAAGTCGCGGCGCACTGCGAGTTGCTCGTTCTGGCCGTCCCGGACTCCGAACTGAACGAGCTGATCCGCGGTCTCGCCGCTACCGGCGTGGTGCCCCGCGGAACATTGGTCGTGCACACTTCCGGCGCGCACGGCGTCGGTATCCTCGCGCCGCTCACCGAACTGGGCGCGACTCCGCTGGCCATTCACCCCGCGATGACCTTCACCGGGCACGACGAAGACACCGCTCGACTCGCGTCGACCTGTTTCGGCATCACCGCCGCGGACGAGATCGGCTATGCCGTCGCGCAGTCACTGGTCCTCGAGATCGGCGGAGAGCCGGTCCGGGTTTCGGAGGAGATGCGCCCGCTCTATCACGCGGCCCTCGCTCATGGCAGCAATCACCTGGTCACGCTGGTGGCCGACGCTGTCGAGGCTCTCCGCGTCGCGCTCGAAGGTCAGGAACTTCTCGGCCAGCAGGTCGTCGACAGCGCTCCCGGCGGTGTCGCCGAGCGTGTCCTGCAACCGCTTCTCACCGCGGCACTCGACAATGTGCTGCGCCGCGGACCGTCCGCGCTGACCGGTCCGGTCGCGCGAGGCGATGCGGAGGCGGTCGCCACACATCTGCGGGTCCTGGCCGACGTCGACCCGCGGATCGCCGCGGGATATCGCGCACTGTCGTTGCGGTCGGCGCAGCGCACCGGTTCGAAGCCGGAACTGATGGAGATCCTCGAAGGGGCTGATCACGGTGAGTGACGCAGGACAGGGCGGATACGCGCGCGGGGAGCTGACCGTTCACCATGACCCCGCGGCGCTGACGAAGGTCACGAGGGCACTGCGTGCGGTCGGACGGACCGTTGCCCTGGTACCGACCATGGGTGCTCTCCATTCGGGGCACATGGAGCTGGTGCGGCAGGCCAAGCTGACCGGCGCGGTCGTGGTCGTGTCGATTTTCGTCAATCCCCTGCAATTCGGTGCCGGCGAGGATCTCGACGCGTACCCGCGAACCGTGGACGCCGACCTCGAGCTGCTGCGCGAGGCGGGAGTCGAGCTGGTGTTGGTGCCCTCGGTGGCCGCGATGTACCCGAACGGGCAGCGCACCATGATCCATCCCGGCCCGCTCGGCGCGGAGCTCGAGGGTGCCTCGCGTCCTACCCACTTCGCGGGCATGCTCACCGTGGTCGCGAAGCTGCTGCAGATCGTCGGTCCCAACGCCGCCTACTTCGGTGAAAAGGATTACCAGCAACTGACGCTGATCCGGCAGATGGTTGCCGATCTGAATTTCGACATCCGCATCGTCGGGGTTCCCACCGTGCGCGAGGCAGACGGGATGGCGTTGTCGTCGCGCAACCGCTATCTGGGTGAGGACGAACGCGAGATCGCGACGGCGTTGTCGGCGGCGCTGGTCGCCGGAGCGCACGCGGCCGCCGGGGGATCGGACGCGATCCTGTCGGCCGCGCGTGATGTCCTCGCGTCCGCGCCGGACATCGACGTCGACTATCTGGAACTGCGCGGAGTCGATCTCGGGCCGGCCCCGGAGCGCGGTGACGGCCGGCTGCTGATCGCCGCGCGTCTCGGTACCACCCGGCTCATCGACAACGTCGGGGTCGCGGTGGGTACCGGATTCCTCGAGCGCGCGACCGGGCCCGTGGACCCGAACACCGAAGACGACCTGCTGACCCGCTGATCGAGCAAGAGAAGAACAGAAAGAGCTGAGGCCGAACATGTTTCGTACCATGATGAAGTCGAAGATCCACCGCGCGACCGTGACGCACGCGGACCTGCACTATGTCGGTTCGGTGACGGTCGACCAGGACCTCATGGATGCGGCGGATCTGCTCGAAGGTGAGCAGGTGTGCATCGTCGACATCGACAACGGCAATCGTCTCGAAACGTACGTCATCGCCGGCGAGCGCGGTTCGGGAATCATCGGAATCAACGGTGCTGCAGCGCGTCTCGTCAGCCCCGGCGATCTCGTCATCCTCATTGCCTACGGCGTGATGAACGAGCAGGAATGTAAGGACTACAGTCCGGCCGTGGTCTTCGTCGACGCGGACAACCGGCAGGTCGAGCTCGGAAACGATCCCGCGCACGCGCCCGAGGGGTCCGGTCTGATCACCCCCCGCATGCTCGCCACGCTCGAGTCCCCCTCGTTGGTTTAGCGGTGCTCCTCACGGTCGACGTCCGGAACACCAATATCGTTCTGGGCTTGTTCACCGGCAGTGGTTCGCATGCGAAATTGCTGCAGGACTGGCGTGTTCGAACCGATCCGCGGATGACGGCCGACGAACTCGCGTTGCTCTTCCGCGGGTTGCTGGGCCGCGACGCGGAGCAGATCACCGGTGTCGCCGCGTTGTCCACCGTGCCGTCGGTGCTCCGTGAACTACGCGTGATGCTCGCGCGCTATTGGGACACGGTTCCGCACGTGGTCGTCGAACCGGGGGTGCGTACGGGCGTGCCGTTGCTCGTCGACAACCCGAAAGAGGTCGGTGCCGACCGTATCGTCAACAGCCTCGCTGCCCACCACTTCTATGGAAGTCCGTGCATCGTCGTAGATTTCGGCACCTCGACCTGTGTGGACGTCGTGTCGGGCAAAGGCGAATTTCTCGGTGGCGCAATCGCTCCCGGGGTCGAAATCTCCATGGATGCGCTGGCCTCACGGTCGGCTGCGTTGCGCAAGGTCGAACTCGCGCGTCCCCGCGGAGTTCTCGGCAAGAACACCGTCGAATGCATGCAGGCCGGCGCGGTTTTCGGATTCGCCGGAATGGTGGACGGACTCGTGCGCCGGGTGTGTGCCGAAGTCCCCGGTTTCGCCGGATCCGATGTCGCCGTGATCGGCACGGGCGACAGTGCGCCGCTGATCATGCACGAGTCCCGCACCCTCGAACATCACGAGCCGGATCTGACCCTCGAAGGGTTGCGTCTGGTGTACGAGAGGAATCTGGCGCGCCGGGCGGCGCGTGGCGGTGCTGCCGGCAACTTCCGCGGTGGCTCCGGGGATTCCGTCGGTAGCGATTCTGTGTCATAATTTTCGCCATGATCCGCTGCATGAGTGCCCAGGAGTGTTGTCGAGGCTGACGTCCGCCTCGACCGATAACACTTTCCTGGGAGTTTTCTCATGCGCGCTGCGCTCATTTCTTCGGCACCTGCTTCTGTATCTTCCACCGCTCCGGTAGCGCTGTATCCGCTCGCTGTCGAGCGCACCTACGCCACCGAGCTGGCCGCCGCCGTCACCCGCGGCGCCGTGGTGATCGACATTCGTACCCACGCCCAGCGCGCCCTTCAGGGGACTCTACCCGGCGCGCTGGCAATCGACACGGATCTGGTGGCCGAACGGCTCGATCCGACTCGTCCGGGTCGGCTCGCCGTCGCGGTCGATCACCACGTCGAGTGGATCCTCGTGTCGGCAGAGGGCTCCGATTCCCACCGCACGGTTACCGACCTGCATCAGCGTGGTTTGCGGGGGGTCACCCACCTGGTCGGTGGATACGCGGCGATCCGGGCTGCCGGGATGGTCGAGGCGGTCACCGAGGCCCGGCACATCGCGGAAGACGTGGCTCGCGTCACCGCTCACTGACCTCTCGCACGTGCGGGTGGTATCGGCGGCATATCCGTCCAGGGGTTTCGGATAGTCTGGTTACCCGTGAGTGATGCCAGCGTTCAGCAGCCCGACGATACCCCCGAACAGATCAGGGTCCGCCGCGAAAAGCGCGAACGACTCCTCGCCCAGGGCAAGGACGCGTACCCCGTGGTGGTGCCGCGCACTCACACACTCGCGGAAATCCGTGCCAAGTATCCGGATCTCGAACCCGACACCACGACCGGCGAGCAGGTCGACGTCGTGGGCCGGGTCATGTTCTTCCGTAACACCGGGAAGTTGTGCTTCGCGACGCTGCAGGAAGGCGACGGTACCCAACTCCAGGTCATGATCAGTCTGGCCGGTGTCGGCGAGGAGTCCCTGGCCGCATGGAAAGCGGACGTCGATCTCGGCGATTTCGTCTCGGTACACGGTGAGGTCATCAGCTCCCGCCGCGGCGAACTCAGTGTCATGGCCGATTCGTGGAACATGGCGGCGAAGGCCCTGCGCCCGCTGCCGGTTGCACACAAGGAGATGAGCGAGGAGTCGCGGGTCCGGCAACGGTATGTCGACCTCATCGTGCGGCCAGAGGCCAGGCAGAACGCCCGTACGCGCGTCGCGGTCGTTCGTGAACTGCGTGACGCACTCGAGCGGCGCGGCTTCCTCGAGGTCGAGACACCCATGCTGCAGACGCTGCACGGTGGTGCGGCCGCGCGGCCGTTCGTCACGCACTCGAACGCGCTGGATCTGGATCTGTATCTGCGAATCGCGCCGGAGTTGTTCCTCAAGCGGTGCGTCGTCGGCGGCATCGACAAGGTCTTCGAAATCAACCGCAATTTCCGTAACGAGGGTGCCGACTCGACGCACTCGCCGGAATTCGCGATGCTCGAGACCTACGAGGCGTACGGGACATACGACGATTCGGCGCTCATGATCCGCGAGATGGTCCAGGAGATTGCCCTGGCGGTCTTCGGCAACCACGTCGTCACGCTCGCCGACGGCACCGAATACAACTTCGGTGGGGAATGGAAAACCCTCGAAATGTACCCGTCGCTGTCGCAGGCGATCGGCACCGAGGTGACTCCCGACACGACACTCGACGAATTGGTCGCGCTCGCCGGGCAGGTCGGCCTCGATATTCCCGAGGGGAAAGGCTGGGGTCACGGCAAACTGGTCGAGGAACTGTGGGAGCACATGTGCGGCGACCAGCTGTACGAGCCCACGTTTGTGCGCGATTTCCCCGTCGAGACCTCGCCGCTGACACGCGATCACCGGAGTATGCGTGGCGTGACTGAAAAGTGGGATCTCTATGTCCGGGGCTTCGAACTCGCGACGGGCTATTCGGAACTCGTGGATCCCGTGATTCAGCGTGAGCGCTTCGTCGATCAGGCGCGGCTGGCGTCCGCCGGCGACGACGAGGCCATGGTTCTCGACGAGGACTTTCTCGCGGCGATGGAACAGGGTATGCCGCCGACGACGGGCACCGGAATGGGAATCGATCGATTGCTGATGGCGCTCACCGGTCTGGGAATCCGGGAAACAATCCTGTTCCCAATTGTTCGCCCCACGAGCCGGTAATTCAAAGCGTTATCGGTCGTATTGCCATGCGTTAATTCCCCTGTATCGTAGTTCTCGTCCCGTGGGGGGAAGCGCGTTTCTTCATTCGAGAGGATTTGCACACATGGCAAAGAAGGTCACCGTCACCCTGATCGACGATGTCGACCAGGAGACGACTGCGGACGAATCTGTGGAGTTCGGGCTCGACGGTGTCACTTACGAGATCGACCTGTCGGAGGACAACGCGACCAAGTTGCGCGAGCAGTTGGATTACTGGATCGAGCATGCGCGAAAGGTGGGCGGTCGCAAGCGCAGCAAGGTGACTCCTGCCGTGCCGGTCGGTCGTAAGGGAGTTCGCGGAGCCTCGGATCGTGAGCAGACCGCGGCCATTCGAGAATGGGCCCGCAACAACGATCTCGCTGTTTCGGCCCGCGGTCGTATCTCGGCCGAAATTGTCGAGGCATACAACAAGGCGCACTGAGGTATCGACGCCGGTCACTACGGCGTCCATCGGGTGCGGGGCGATATCTGAAATTTATTCACGTGGATATCACCCCGCACTTGTCGTCTGCGGGCTAATTGTGAGCGGAAACACCGCCCGGACCGTTCTGCGAGCCGATGTTTTCCGTGAATGCCCCGAGATATCGGTAGTAACATCCGCGGCATGGCCCAACGAGTGCTCGAGCCGGGCACAACCTGCTGGCGCACCGAGCGCGCCGATCATCTGACGTCGATCGTCGACGCCGCCGACTATTTTCGGCATGCCAAGTCCGCGATGTTGCAGGCGCGCAAGCGCATCATCCTGATCGGCTGGGACTTCGACACCCGTATCGCCTTCGAACCCGATCGCCGCACCCTCGAAGGTCCCAATCGGCTCGGTGCCTTCCTGAAGTGGCTGCCGAAACATCGGCCGGATCTCGACATCTACCTGCTCAAGTGGAACATCGGCGCGATCAGCGCGCTCGGCCGCGGCATGACCCCGGTGTTCGTACACAACTGGTTCAGCAATCCGCGGCTGCATTTCGAGATCGACGGAGCGCACCCCGTCAGTGCCGCGCACCACCAGAAGATCATCGTCGTCGACGACGCCCTGGCGTTCTGTGGTGGCATCGACATGACCGTGGACCGGTGGGACACCTCCGAGCACGCCGACCGCAGCCGCTATCGGCGCGAGCCCACCGGCCGGCGCTACGGACCGTGGCACGACGTGACCACCGCAGTCGACGGGCAGGCTGCTCGCGCCCTGGGCGACCAGGCCCGGGCACGCTGGCTCGCGGCAACGGGCGAAGAGCTCGAACCGGTGGAGCCGGCACACACGATCTGGCCCGACGGGCTGGAACCCACGTTGCATGACGTGGACGTGTCGATCGCCCGCACCCTGCCGGAATACGGGGACCAGAAAGGCGTCCACGAAATCGAGGCGCTCTATCACGCGGTGATCGCCGGTGCCCGTCACAGCCTCTACCTCGAGAGTCAGTATCTCGCGTCGCGCAGCATCGCCGAGGCGCTCGCCGAGCGCCTGCGCGAGCCGGACGGCCCCGAGATCGTGCTGGTCCTTCCGCGTAACGCCGAAGGGTGGCTCGAACAGAAGGCAATGGACGGAGCCCGCCGGACCCTGCTGCACACGTTGTGGGAGGCCGACATCCACGGTCGGTTCGGGGCGTACTATCCGGTCACCGCGGGGGAGCGGCCCATCTACGTCCACGCCAAGGTCGTGGTCATGGACGACACGCTGCTGCGCATCGGATCGTCGAATCTCAACAACCGCTCCATGGGTTTCGACAGCGAATGCGATCTCGCGATCGAGGCGGTCGAGCCGGGTGACGACATCGGACGTGCCGCCGTGGATCTGCGCAACAAGCTGATCGCCGAGCACCTGGATGTGCCCTTCGACAAGGTGGCCCAGGAGATCACGAACACCTCGCTGATCTCCACGATCGAACGCCTGCGGGGACCCGGCCGTTCGTTGCAGCCGTTCCGGCGCGATACCGTTGCCGACGAGGACAGTGTCCTCGCGGAGAATGCCCTGATGGACCCGGAGCGGGCCCCCGACACCTTCGGTCGTCGGCTCGGTCAGCTACTGAGCCGCTGATCTGCTTGTTCGCTGTTGGCGTACAGCTTGCGGAAACGTACCGACCACGTGCAGCGTTAGCACTCGTAGCGGGGTTTGCGACCTCCGCCTTTCGAGGTGGAGGGGAAGCGCGTGGATACCACGCCAACTAGAGTGTCGAGTGGGATCGTGGAATCGATATCGGTTCTGTTGAACGACTCGAGTGCCGGAGCGAAAAGCGGCTACCGGATCCGGGACAATCCGCGTACCGGGACCGAAGGTCGAGAGTGTGAGGGAGTGCGATGTTCGAAAGGTTCACCGATCGCGCGCGGCGCGTCGTTGTCCTGGCTCAAGAAGAGGCCAGGATGCTCAACCACAACTACATCGGCACGGAGCACATCCTCCTCGGCCTCATCCACGAGGGTGAGGGTGTGGCGGCGAAGTCGCTCGAGTCGTTGGGGATCTCCCTCGAGGGTGTCCGCAGCCAGGTCGAAGAGATCATCGGCCAGGGTCAGCAGGCGCCGTCAGGGCATATCCCGTTCACTCCTCGTGCCAAGAAGGTCCTCGAGCTGAGTCTGCGTGAGGCGCTGCAGCTCGGACACAACTACATCGGTACGGAGCACATCCTCCTCGGTCTCATCCGCGAAGGCGAGGGCGTCGCAGCCCAGGTGCTCGTCAAGCTCGGTGCCGACCTCAACCGGGTGCGTCAGCAGGTCATCCAGCTGCTCTCCGGTTACCAGGGGAAGGAACCGACGGAATCCGGCACGAGCCGCGGCGAGGCCGGCACCCCGTCGACGTCACTCGTTCTCGATCAGTTCGGCCGTAACCTCACGCAGGCCGCACTCGAAGGCAAGCTCGATCCGGTCATCGGTCGTGCGAAAGAGATCGAGCGGGTCATGCAGGTGCTCAGCCGCCGCACCAAGAACAACCCGGTGCTGATCGGTGAGCCCGGTGTCGGTAAGACCGCCGTCGTCGAGGGCCTGGCGCAGGCGATCGTCAACGGTGAGGTTCCCGAGACCCTCAAGGACAAGCAGCTCTACACGCTGGACCTGGGGTCGCTGGTCGCGGGCAGCCGTTACCGCGGTGACTTCGAAGAGCGGCTGAAGAAGGTGCTCAAGGAGATCAACAGCCGGGGCGACATCATTCTGTTCATCGACGAGCTGCACACGCTCGTCGGTGCCGGTGCCGCCGAGGGCGCGATCGATGCCGCGTCGATCCTGAAGCCGAAGCTCGCCCGCGGTGAGCTGCAGACCATCGGCGCGACCACTCTCGACGAGTACCGCAAGTACATCGAGAAGGACGCCGCGCTCGAGCGCCGCTTCCAGCCGGTGCAGGTCGGAGAGCCGACGGTCGAGCACACCATCGAGATCCTCAAGGGTCTGCGCGACCGGTACGAGGCGCATCACCGCGTCTCGATCACCGACAAGTCGCTGGTGGCTGCCGCGACGCTGGCGGACCGCTACATCAACGACCGGTTCCTGCCGGACAAGGCGATCGACCTCATCGACGAGGCCGGTGCGCGAATGCGCATCCGCCGGATGACCGCGCCGCCGGATCTGCGCGAGTTCGACGACAAGATCGCCGACGCGCGCCGTGAGAAGGAGTCTGCGATCGACGCGCAGGACTTCGAGAAGGCGGCAAGCCTGCGCGACAAGGAGAAGCAGCTCGTCGCGCAGCGCGCCGAACGCGAAAAGCAGTGGCGTGCAGGCGATCTCGACGTCATCGCCGAGGTCGACGAAGAGCAGATCGCCGAGGTCCTCGCGAACTGGACCGGTATCCCGGTGTTCAAGCTCACCGAGGAGGAGACCACGCGTCTGCTCCGTATGGAAGATGAGCTGCACAAGCGGATCATCGGCCAGGAGGATGCCGTCAAGGCGGTTTCCAAGGCGATCCGTCGTACCCGCGCCGGCCTGAAGGATCCGAAGCGCCCGTCCGGCTCGTTCATCTTCGCCGGGCCTTCCGGTGTCGGTAAGACGGAGCTGTCCAAGGCGCTCGCGAACTTCTTGTTCGGCGAGGACGACGCACTCATCCAGATCGACATGGGCGAGTTCCACGACCGGTTCACCGCATCGCGTCTGTTCGGTGCCCCTCCCGGCTACGTCGGCTACGAAGAAGGCGGCCAGCTCACCGAGAAGGTGCGCCGCAAGCCGTTCTCCGTCGTCCTGTTCGACGAGATCGAGAAGGCCCACCAGGAGATCTACAACACTCTCCTGCAGGTTCTCGAGGACGGCCGTCTCACCGACGGCCAGGGTCGCACCGTCGACTTCAAGAACACGGTGCTGATCTTCACGTCGAACCTCGGTACCGCCGACATCTCCAAGGCGGTCGGGTTGGGCTTCACGTCCGGTAAGGGCGACGAGTCGAACTACGAGCGCATGAAGAACAAGGTCAACGACGAGCTGAAGAAGCACTTCCGGCCCGAGTTCCTCAACCGCATCGACGACATCATCGTCTTCCACCAGCTGACGAAGGATCAGATCATTCAGATGGTCGATCTGATGATCGGGCGTGTCGAGGTGCAGTTGAAGAACAAGGACATGGGTATCGAGCTCACCGACAAGGCGAAGGCGTTGCTCGCCAAGCGCGGCTTCGACCCGGTGCTCGGGGCTCGTCCGCTGCGTCGGACGATTCAGCGTGAGATCGAGGATCAGCTCTCCGAGAAGATCCTGTTCGGCGAGATCGGCGCCGGCCAGATCGTTCTGGTCGATGTCGAGAACTGGGACGGTGAAGGCGCCGGCGAGGACGCGAAGTTCACGTTCACGCCGAGCGAAAAGCCGGCCGAGGTGCCGGATTCACCGGCGGTGGTTCTGGCCAAGACCGGTGAGGGCGAGGCAGAAGCCCAGTAGCTTCGAAACTCGTCGAGTACGAGCAATACGCCCAGGGGCGGCACTCCTTCCGGAGTGCCGCCCCTGGGCTTTCTCGTCCCGTCCGGTCAGCGGCTGCTGCCCGCCCGGTCGCGCCACGGTGCGCTCACTCGTCCGGCCCAGTTGGCGAGCCGCTCGGTGGGGCCCGCGTCGGCCGCGGGCCGGACGACGTCACCGAAAGGCACCCGTCCGCCACGGGGAGTTTCGGGTAGGGCCTGCTGCATGATGGTCAGTGCCGCCTGGGCGGAGGTGGGGTCGGCCTCCGGGTTCTGTCCCGTAGCGACTGCAAGATCCCATCCGTGGACGAGCGCCTCGTTCAGTGCGATGAGTACTGCCGCTCGCCCCGGGAAGGTGCCCCACGGCGCGGTGACGGTGCTGTCGAGCAGCGCATCGTCGTCCCACACGGTCCAGTAGCGGTCGGCGGCGGAGCGCAGGACGGTGGTCCAGGCATCGTCGGGCGCGGTCGCGCTCTCGGGGACCGCGAGGGGATCGCCGCCCGCGCCGATGATGCGGCCGCGGTCGACGGTGCCGACGATGTGCCCGATCAGCGAGCGGACATCGAACTCGGGGCAGGGGGTGGGGTCGGTGAACTGCTCGGGCCGAACACCGTCGATGAGGGTGGCGACCCAGTCGAGTGCGTTGCGGAACAGAGGGCGGGGATCGGTCTGTGTTGAGGTCATGAACCAATGGTCGTCCCGATACACGACATCTTCTGTCATGTATTCGTGGAAAGATTTCCGGTCGTGCGAGCCGAACGATTGCTGTCGCTGACGTTGATGCTGCGGTACCGGGGCAGGATGACGGCCCCGGAGATCGCACGCGAACTCGAGGTGTCGGTGCGCACCGTGCTGCGCGATATCGAGGCGTTGTCGTCGGCGGGGATCCCGGTGTACGCCGAACGTGGCCGTGACGGAGGATTCGCTCTGCTCCCCGGCTTCACCACCGATCTCACCGGACTGACCGTCGACGAAGCTACAGCTCTCCTGGCCGCGAGCACGTCCGCAGCTCCCGCGACATTGGGCATGGCCCCGGCGTTCGCCGCGGCGATGCGGAAGGTGACGGTTTCACTGCCCGAGGTCCAGAGGGCAGCAGCAACGCGGGCGTCGGAACGGATTCTCGTCACCGGATCGGGCTGGCTGGCAGAGCCCCCATACGACCCGCACCTCGGACTCGTGCAACAGGCGGTGTTCGACGACCGGCGGGTGCGTATCTTGTACCGGCCTCGCGACCGCGAGCCGGGCTGGCGCACCGTCGATCCGCTCGGACTGATCAGTGCTGCCGGACGCTGGTATCTGGTGGCGTTGCACCGCGGCGCCCAACGCACCTACCGGTTGTCGCGCATCGTCGATGTACGGAAGCTCGACACTCCGGTGCGCCGCCCGGAGGGGTTCGACCTCGCGCAGGTCTGGCAGCGCCGCCGCGCCGATTTCCGCGCGGAATTGACCACCGTGACCGCGACGGTGCGGGTGCGGTGCCACCGCTCGGCGGAATTGGCCGCGGGTGGAATCTCGGTGGGCCGGATACGCGACGACGGCGACGGGTGGCAGCGAGTCGACATCGAATTCGGCGGCGCCGCGCACGCCGGGGCCCTGATGTGGCAGCTCGGCGACGACGCCGAGTTGCTGAGCCCGTCTGCCCTACGCGACGAGATCCGGGCACGGGCGGAACAGCTGGCCGTGCGGCACGGATCGTCCGCACCGGACCGGACGATTGTCGGCGAACCGGCCCGGAGGCCGCCGGACGGGCGGTAGGTTCGGCCGTGAGTGATTCGTCTTCACAGATCTTGTGGATCCTACGTAGCGACGAGAGGGAACGAGCATGCCCACACGCACTTCGCGCACTGCCTGGAACGGCGGACTGCAGGACGGTTCCGGCCAGGTCGAACTCACCAGCTCCGGACGCGGCACGTTCGACGTGTCCTTCCCCAAGAGGGCTGCCGACGATGCCCAGGGCGCCACGAGCCCCGAAGAACTGATCGCCGCCGCGCACTCGTCCTGCTTCGCGATGCAGCTGTCGGCGCTGATCGCCGAGGCCGGGGGAACACCGCAGAGCCTCGACGTGAAAGCAGATGTCTCGCTCGGCCCGGACCCGGCCGGAGGCTTCCGCCTCACGGGCATCAAGTTGACGGTGCGCGGTGAGGTCGAGGGCCTCGACGCCGACGGATTCGCGAAAGCCACGCAGGCCGCGAAGACCGACTGCCCGGTGAGCAAGGCCTTGACCGGCGTGGAGATCACTCTCGACGCCGCACTCGAGTCCTGAGGGAACATCGCCCGGCCGGGCGGGGTTGAATCGGCTCGTGACCCTGCCTACCGAAACCGCCGTTCCCACCGCCCACATCGAAGTGTGGTCCGACATCGCGTGCCCGTGGTGCTACATCGGCAAGCGGCGGTTCGCCGAAGCTCTGGACAGCTTCGAAGATCGCGACCGCATCGCAGTGACCTGGCGTTCGTACCAGTTGTCTCCCGACACTCAGGTGGGCCTGCGTAAACCGGAGGTCGAGGCACTCGTCGAGATGAAGGGGATGCCGGCCGACCAGATACGGCAGATGTTCGCGCAGGTCGCGGCCACCGCGACGCAGGTCGGTCTCGACAGCGATTTCGACACGGACATCGCCGCGAACACCTTCGACGCGCACCGGCTCGTGCATCTGGCCGGCGACAAGCGCGACGATGTGCTCGAGGCGTTGTTCCGGGCGCATTTCCTCGAGGGCGAGGTCGTCGACGACCGGGATGCACTCGTGCGCATCGGCGCGTCCGCAGGACTGGACGCGGAGTCGGTCCGGGACGATCTCGCCGCCGGCGCGGGAGCCGACGCGGTCCGCGCGGATCTGGCCGCCGCACGCGAGCTGGGCGTGACCGGGGTGCCCTTCTTCGTCGCGAATCGCGCCGTCGCGGTGTCCGGTGCGCAACCGAAGGACGTTTTCGTGGCCTTGCTGGAGCGCGCGCTCGCCGACGTCGACGCCGAGACCGAAGCCTGACCCGGCGACGGCCTTACGTACCGGCCAGGGCGTCGAGGTAGCGCTGCGCGGTGCGCCGCTGCACGAGGTGGCCCACCGGCCCGGCGATTTTCGTATACCAGCGACCGTGACGTGAGAACGCGACAACCCGGCCCCTCACGACGCCGTCGGTGCCGCGCTCCACGAGGAAGGTTTCCTCGCCGATCTCGGGGTGCCCGGTCAGCGTGCCGTATGTGAAACCGCGGGTGTCCGGCTCGTCGAGGACATCGACGACGCGGCACCACGCCGGCAGCCGCAGCGGCCCGAAACCGAACTCCAGCCGCACCTCGAGCCCTACCGCCGCGGGCGGCGTTCCGGGGGCGATGCGCAGGCCGGCGGCGCGATGCATGTCCCAGCGCAGCAACCGGTCGGCGGCTGCCCGGAATGTGGCGTCGCCACTGCCCAGCACTCGCTCGACCTTCAGATGCCGGTAGCCGGCCGGGAGCGTCCCCCGGCTGGCACCGACCTCCGGATAGGTAAGTGCGCGCCCTGCGTCGTCGGACACGGTGCTGTCAGGACTTCTTGACGTCGAGGACGACCTCGAATTCGAGCAGCGACGCGCCGCTGGCAACCGGCTTCTCGGCCTCTCCGGCATGCGCGGCCTTCGCGCCGCCGTCGCGCCAGGCAGCGAAGTCCTCCTCGGACTCCCACTGCGTCACCACGAAGTAGCGATTCTCGCCCGCGGTGGGGCGCAGAAGCTGGAAGCCCAGAAAACCGGGAGAACTGTCGACGGTGTGGGCGCGGTTCGCGAACCGCTTCTCCAGTTCGGGGCCGGCGCCCTCGGGAATCTCGATTGCGTTGATCTTCACGACTGCCATGCGCGAGAGCCTACTCCGCTACCTTGGGCGTTTGTGTTGCACGACGAAGGCGGTACCGGGCGTCCGATCCTGCTGCTCCACGGCCTGATGGGCAGTGCTCGCACGTGGCATCGGCACGTGCCCTGGCTGCGCACATTCGGGCACATCCACAGTTTCGACGCCGCCGGTCACGGTCGTCCGGCCCCGGCCGAACCCGGCACGGAAGCGTTCGTCGCCGACCTTGCGGCGCACCTCGACGGATTCGACGAACCGCTCGTGGTGATCGGGCATTCGATGGGCGGTCTGCACGCGTGGTGCCTGGCCGCGGCACATCCGGACAAAGTGGCGGCGCTCGTGATCGAGGACATGGCACCCGACTTCCGTGGCCGCACCGCCGCGGACTGGGCGGCGATGATCGAGCAGTGGCCGCAGCCGTTCCCCACCGACGACTCCGTCCTCGAATTCTTCGGACCGGTCGCGGGCCGGTACTTCCTCGCTTCCTTCGAGCGCCGCCACGACGGCTGGTACCTCCACGGTGACGTCGCCACCTTCCGGGACATCTCGGAGGAGTGGGGGAGCCGGCACTTCTGGGACGAGTGGCGTTCGCTGACGGTCCCCGCCCTCCTCGTCGAGGGTGAGCACACCATCACCCCGCACGGTCAGATGCGCGAGATGGCCACTCGCCCCGGCACGGAGTACGTGCGGATCGAGGGCGCAGGGCACCTCGTGCACGACGACCGGCCCGACCGGTACCGCGAGGTCGTCGAGCGCTTCCTCGGGGGACTGGGATAGCCGCCGACCCGTCTCAGCCGTTGCCCTCCCCGGCGAGCGCGAACCGACCGTCGTCGGTCTGTTCCACGAGCCCGTCGACGAGCAGCGAATGCAACGCCCTGTCGCGCTGGCCGGGATCGCTGAGCCACACGAGGTCGAGGGCCTGCCGTTCGACCGGTGTGTCGCTCTCACGCAGCACCGCCATCAACTTGCCGCGCACCTGCCGGTCCGTTCCGGCGAACTTCTGTACGCGCTTCGCCGGCCCGTCGTGCGCAGGCCGGCCCGCATCCACCCACGCGCAGTTCGAGAGCGGGCAGCGTCCGCAGTCGGGGGTGCGGGCGGTGCACACGGTGGCGCCGAGTTCCATCAGCGCGGCGGAAAAGGTCGCGGCACGGGCGCGGGTGCGCGGTAACAGCGCCTCTACGTCGGCGAGGTCTCTTGTGGTGGAAGGGTTTCCGGGTTCAGCGCGACCGTGGACAGCCCGTGCGACGACACGGCGCACGTTGGTGTCGACGACGGGAACACGTTGTCCGTATGCGAAGCACGCGACCGCTCGCGCCGTGTACGCGCCCACGCCGGGCAGCGACAGCAGCACGGCGACATCTTCCGGTACGCGGTCGCCGTGGTCGGCGGCGAGCACACCGGCGCACTCGTGCAATCGAAGTGCGCGACGCGGATAGCCGAGCTTGCCCCACGCGCGCAGGATGTCGGCCCGGCCGGCGGCCGCCATCGCGGAGGGCACCGGCCAGCGGCGTACCCACTCCTCCCAGATCGGCGCGACCCGCGCGACCGGGGTCTGCTGCAACATCACCTCCGACATCAGGATCTGCCAGCCGGTGACCCCGTCACGTCGCCACGGCAGATCCCGTGCCTCGGCGGCGTACCACCGTTGCAGTACGGTCGTGTCGACCGGCACTTCACGTCTCCCTCCAGGACACCCTGAGGTGTTGCTTACTTTCCGGTAACCCCTCCGCGCGAAACCGGTCACCCGTACGGGTGAATAATGTGCGCATGCCGAACTCCAACCCGATTTCAGCGTGGAAGGCCCTTACCGAGGGTAACCAGCGCTTCGTCAGCGGCGCCTCGCTGCATCCCAGCCAGGGCATCGCCCGCCGTGCCGAACTGGTCAACGGACAGCATCCCACCGCGGTGCTGTTCGGTTGCGGTGACTCGCGCGTTGCCGCAGAGATCATCTTCGACCAGGGCCTGGGCGACATGTTCGTCGTCCGTACCGCAGGCCATGTCATCGACAGCTCCGTGCTCGGATCGATCGAGTACGCGGTGGAAATCCTCGACGTGCCGCTCGTCGTCGTCCTCGGCCACGACAGTTGTGGTGCGGTCGGTGCGACCCTCAAGGCGCTCGACGCCGGCGACGTGCCCTCCGGCTTCATTCGCAGCATCATCGAGAGGGTGGCCCCGTCGATCCTCATCGGTCGCAAGGAGGGCCTGACCACCGTCGACGAACTCGAGGGCCGCCACGTGGTGGAGACCGGCAAGCTGCTCGAGGAGCGTTCGCAGATCGTCGCCCGGCGGATCGCCGACGGCCGGTGCGCCATCGTGGGCGTGACCTACAAGCTCGAAGACGGCCGTGTGCGCCTGCAGGGCAACATCGGCGACATCGGGTTGACCCCCACCGGTGTGACCGCCGACTGAGCGACACGCCGACGCCGATGTGGCAAGCCGTCGCGGGCGGCACATACCGTATGAAGCGTGCTTGAACCCAACGGGCCGCTGCCCCCCGAGATCTACTGGCGACGCCGCCTTCTCGCCATCGCCGTGTCGGTGGTCGTGTTGGCGTTGGTCGTCTGGCTGGTCGTGGCGCTGACCGGCGGCGACGACCCCGAAACGGAACCGGTGGCCGCCGAGTCGCCGTCCACATCGCACACCACCACGAGTGCGCCGGACGGCTCCGCGGAGGCGGCGTCCGCGTCGGGGAGTTCCTCGGATGGCCGTTCGGATGGCGGGGACGACGAGGAGTCGTCCTCGCCGGCATCCGAATCCTCGGCGAACTCGGGTTCGACCACCAGTTCCGTCTCCACGTCGGGTGCTGCCACTTCGGGTGCCGCGACAGCGGCCGCGGCGGGTCAGTGCCCCGACCAGTCGCTGGCCGTGCGCGTCACCGCGGGCGAGGCCAATTACCGGGCCGGTGCGGAACCGGATTTCACGATCGTGATCACCAACATCGGCACCACTGCCTGCGAGCGCGACCTCGGAGCGGGATTGCAGCAGGTGCTGGTCTACACGCTCGACGGCAACCAGCGGCTGTGGGCGAACACCGATTGCTTCCCCGAAGCTACGGCCGACATACGTTCCCTCGAGCCCGGCGATCAGGCCGCGTTCTCGGTGAAGTGGTCCGGTACGACGTCGGAGCCCGGCTGCGAGGCTCCGCGCGAACCGGTCGGTCCGGGCGCCTACACGGTGGTCGGTCAGCTGGGGGGTCTGCGCAGCAGCCCCGAAGCCTTCAACATCACGCCGTGATCAGTCGTAATGATTGATCGAGGTCTCGGCGAGCCGTGACAGTCCTTCGCGGATGTACCGCGCCCACAGCGCGCCGATACCGTCGACCGCCTGCAGGTCCGCGGCAGTAGCGGCCAGCAGGCCTTGAAGCGTGCCGAAGGCCCCCACGAGGCGGTGGATCTGCCGTGTCTGCAGTCGTGGGACGCGGTGCAGAACGCGATAGCCGCGCGGACTCATCGGCGTATCGAGCGCCTCGATCGTGCCCGGAAATCCGAAGGCCCGCGCGAGCGTCGTCAGATCCAGCAGGTCCACGTCGGTCAGGTGGGCGAGCTTCTCGAGGGCATGGTCGACGTCGAAGGTCGACGGCGCTTCGTCACCCGACAGGTAATCGCGGACGATGAGCTGCCGCGCCAGTTGGTTGTCGCCGACGAGTTCCTCGAGCTGCAGGGCGAGCTGTCGGCCGTCCGTGCCGAGCTCGAGGACGTCCTGCTCGATCTCCATCGCCAGGCGGTGCATCATCTCCAGTCTCTGCGCAACGGTCAGGGTGTCGCGCAGCGTCACGATGTCCTCGATCTCGACCACCGACAGCTGGCGCGTGACATCGTCGAGCCGGGCCTTGTACCGCTCGAGAGTCGCGACGGCCTGGTTGGCGCGCGAGAGAATCATCGCGGAGTCGTTGATGACGTGACGGTTGCCCTCGACGTAGACGCTGACGATGCTCATCGACTGACTCACCGAAACCACGGGATACCCGGTTTGGATGGCGGTCCGCTCCGCGGCGCGGTGCCGGGTGCCGGACTCGACGGTGGGGATCCGCGGGTCCGGAACCAGTTGCACGTTGGCACGCACGATCCGGGAGCCGTCGGTGGAGACCACGACGGCGCCGTCCATCTTCGACAGCTCGCGCAGACGGGTCGGAGCGAATTCGACGTCGAGCTCGAAGCCGCCGTCGCACAGCGTCGCGACCTGCTCGTCGAACCCGAGGACGATCAGGCCTCCCGTGCGTCCCCGGAGAATGCGCTCGAGTCCGTCCCGCAGCGCCGTGCCGGGGGCCAGACGGGCGATCGTCTCGTTGAGGGTCGCGGAGACCGCCCGTTCGCTCATGTGCGGTCGTCCTCCCCGTTCGATCGTGCGGTGTTCATCGTGCGGTAATCATCGTGCGGTAATCATCACAGTTGCGCGCACTGCCCATCGGAGGCAGCCGAACGCGGAACTACATTACTTGCTTATGAGCAGCACCTGGATCTTGCCCGACGACCTCGTCGTTCCCGAACTTCCCGCCGGCCATCCGGGCGTCGGCGCTCCGATGCCCGAACACTGGTCCAAGTGCTTCGGATGCGGCGACGATCAGCCGACAGGTCTGGCGATGCAGTTCACCGTGGGCGAGGGCCTTGCGGTGCACGGGCGTTTCGAGGTCGCCAAGCGCTACCAGGGCGGACCGGGCTTCATCCACGGCGGCATCCTGATGACAGCGTTCGACGAGGCCCAGGGCATGGCCTGCAATGCGGCGCTGCGCACGGCGGTGGTCACCGGGCATCTCGGCACCGACTTCAAGCGGCCCATTCCGCTCGGCGCGGTCCTCGAGTTCACCGCGCGTGTCGACGGTGTGGTGCGCCGCAAGGTGTACACGAGTTCGGAGGCACGCATCGTCGACGGCCCTCTCGCGGATCCCGACGTGGTGGTCGGCACGTCGCACGGGCTGTTCGTCGTCGTCGGACACGAGCACTTCGCGAAGGGCACGGCCTTTGCCGACGGACTCCCCGGGTCCGGCCGGGACATCTCGGCAGTCTGACCGCGGCGGCTTCAGTCGGGTAGCAGCGGGACGCCCGGCCGGTGGTCGCGGCCGAGCAACGTCGCCGACGTGAGCGCCCCGGACCCGAACCGGCCGTGCACGTCGTCGAGTACCGCGTCGAGCGCGTGGCGGTCGACCGGCCGATGCGTCGCGACGAGGTGCGATCCCGCCGACGGCGGCACAACTGCGTCGAACGGCAGCTCGAGCTGTTCGGTGCCTTCGCCATCCAGATTCGTCACCGCGATGCCTATCAGCGTCAGGCCACGGTCGGCGATCAGCGGCAGCGCCGACTCGAGCAGATCGCGTGCCGCGCGGTCGATGAGGTCGGTGCGTGCGGTGGCGCCGTCGAGGGTGTGCGACCGCGTCACCCTGGTGTAATCGGCGAACCTCAGCCGCAGCACCACGGTGCGACCGAGGCGGTGAGCGCGGCGCATCCGGCGGCATACCTTCTCGACGAGCAACTGCAGCGTCGCGTCCACCGCGTCGAAGCTGTGTGGTCCGCGGCCGAGTGCGTGCTGAGCGCCCATCGAGCGCCGGCGGCGTCCCTGTACGGGCCGTGGGTCGTGCCCGTTCGCCAGGGCGTGCAGGTGCCGCCCGGTTGCCCGTCCCAGCAGAGCGACGAGGTCGGATTCCGATTCGCGGGCCACGTCGGCAACCCGTCGCAGTCCGTGCGCATGAAGAGTCGCCGCGGTCACCTTGCCCACGCCCCACAGCCGCTCGACGGGCAGGGGATGCAGGAACGCGAGTTCGCCGTCGGGCGGGACGAGAAGCAACCCGTCGGGCTTGGCGACACCGCTCGCGACCTTCGCGAGGAACTTGGTGCGCGCCACCCCGACAGTGATGGGCAGGCCGACCTCGGCAGCGACCTCCCGGCGCAGCCGAGCGGCCACGTCGACCGGTTCTCCCGCGATCCGGCGCACACCGGCGACGTCGAGGAACGCTTCGTCGATGGAGATGCCCTCCACGAGTGGAGTTGTCCGGTCGAAGACCGCGAACACGTCCTTGCTCGCGCGTGCGTACGCCTCCATGCGCGGAGGCACGTCGATCACGCCGGGGCACAGCGCGCGGGCAGCGCGGCCGGACATCGCGGTCTTGATGCCGAAGGCCTTCGCCTCGTAGCTCGCCGCGAGGACGACGCCACCGCCGACCACCACGGGCCTACCGCGCAGCCACGGATGGTCGCGTTGTTCGACCGACGCGTAGAACGCGTCGAGGTCGGCGTGGAGGATGGTCGCTTCCCCGGACACGAACATATGTTCGCACGCGGGTGCGACACTGTCACCGGGTGAGGGTCATGAGTGCCTGCCCGACGCTCGACACCTCGTAGGTCTTCATCGACGGGGGGATGCCCTCCACGTCCCGGGGGATCACGCCGCGTGTGAAGCCCAGCCGGTTCGCCTCCGCGAGACGTCTGCCGGCCCCGGCCACCCGGCGCACCTCACCCGCGAGACCCACCTCGCCGAGCAGGACGGTGCCCGCGGCCACCGGCTGATCGCGTACCGCGGACGTGACGGCGAGTGCGAGTGCGAGGTCGGCGGACGGATCGGTGATGCGCATGCCGCCGACCGTCGATGCGTACACGTCGCACTTTCCGAGGCCCTTGACGTTGCATCGCCGTTCGAGCACGGCGAGGACCATCGCGACACGGGCGGAATCCAGCCCGCTCACCGCACGCCGGGGCGACGGGTTCTGGGTGGGCACCACGAGGGCCTGCACTTCGCCGAGCAGCGGCCTCTTGCCGTCCATCGTGACCGTCACCGCGGTGCCCGCAACCTCCTCGGTGCGGTGCTGCAGAAACAGGCCCGACGGGTCGCTGACGCCGACGATGCCACCCTCGGTGAGCTCGAAGCAGCCCACTTCGTCGGCGGCCCCGAAACGGTTCTTCACGCCACGCACCATGCGCAGCGTCGAATGCTTGTCGCCCTCGAAGTGCAGTACGACGTCGACGAGATGCTCGAGTGACCGCGGTCCCGCGACGGCGCCGTCCTTGGTGACATGCCCGATGAGCAGCACCGGCACGCCGCTGGACTTGGCGAGGGACGTCAACGCGCTCGTCACGGCGCGCACCTGCGTGACGCCGCCGGAGACACCGTCGACGTCGGCGGCGAGCATGGTCTGCACCGAGTCGACGACCAGCAGGGACGGTTTGACCTGCTCGACGTGACCGAAGATGGTGGCGAGATCGGATTCGGCGGCGAGGTACACCCGCTCGTGCACCGATCCGGTGCGCTCGGCGCGCAGCCGCACCTGACCCGCGGATTCCTCACCGGTGACATACAGCGACCGCTCGTCGTTGCCACGTTGCGCCCACCGGTGCACCACCTCGAGCAGCAGCGTCGATTTGCCCACACCGGGCTCACCGGCCAGCAGAACCACCGAGCCGGGCACGACTCCGCCGCCCAGAACACGGTCGAGTTCGGAGATCCCCGTGGGTTTCGCGTAGGTGGCCTTCCCGTCGATCCGGGTGAGCGGGGTGGCCGGCGTGGTCGGCAGTACCGCTGCGGCACCTGCCCTGGCAAGAGAGGTGCCGGTCCGTGCCGCGACGGCGGCGGGTTGCGCAGGGGCCTCGTCCATCGATCCCCAGGTGCCGCACTCGGGACACCGGCCGACCCACTTCGCCACGGTGTGCGAGCAGTCCGAACAGCGGTAGAGCGATTTCGTTTTGGCCACGGCCGCAGGATAGGCGCAGATGCCGACAGGGCCGGGGTGAGGAGAGCGAAAGGCCCGGGGGAGTCGATGACTCCCCCGGGCCTTTCGTAGGAATTATCCGGAAGCCGCGAGAACTCTCGGCTGCGTCAGTGGCTTTCGCCGACGATCGGCGACAGTTCCGACTCGTGGCGCGGAGTCTCCGGGCCGGCGTCGACGGGCACGGAGAGCGTCACGTCGCCGGCCTCGGCGAAGGAGAAGGTGACCGGAATGGTCAGGCCCGGGCGGACGCCTTCCTCGAGGCCGGTCAGTTCGACGGTCTCGACGGTCGGAACGATGCCGGGGGTTTCCTGGGTGTCGGCAGGCTGCGGCGACTCGTCGGTGCCGACGGACTCCACGAGCTGGGTGGCCGCCGGGGAGAGACCCGCCACAACCGATCCTTGCGGGGCGATCTCGATGTTGTCGCCGCCGGTCACCGATGCCGCGAACTCGGACTCGATGCCGGTCAGGGTGTCGGGGGTGTACTCGTCGAGGTTGATGATGGTGAACCCGAGCAAGGCCTTGCCGCCCGGTTCGAGGGAATACTCCTCGGTGTCCGGGTAGATCACATGCACGTTGCGCAGCGCGATATCGCCCGAGGTGGCGCTGTTGCCGTTGACGGCCGCGACCTGGGTGGCGGTCTGGCTGATCTGGCCGGCGCCGCACGCGGACAGCGTGAGCGTCGCTCCTGCAGCCAGGGCGAGAGCTGTCACGACTCGGCGAGTCGGCGCTTTGAGAGCAGTCACGGGGTTGTCCTCCACTCGAGTAAGGCTCGCTATCCACTAGGCAGAGTAGTAGTCGGTGGGCGTGGTGCGCGCGCCGGGGGACTCCATTGTGCCGCGCGATGCCTCCGAACAGGACGAAAGCCCCGACTCGCCCGATGTGTCGCAGCTCACTCGAAGCACGTAACCGGTTGCCTGTCAACCCCTACGCCCACTTGCCGACGCCCCTGACCTGCATCGTTGATGAGAGGGCGATGTGGTCACGTGTTAAACTCGAAGAATCGAAAGGGGCACGGGACACATGATTTTCAAGGTCGGAGACACCGTCGTATACCCCCATCACGGTGCGGCGCTGATCGAAGCAATCGAAACACGCACCATCAAGGGTGAGCAGAAGGAATATCTGGTTCTGAAAGTCGCGCAGGGCGATCTGACCGTACGGGTACCTGCTGATAACGCGGAATACGTCGGAGTTCGCGACGTCGTGGGGCAAGAAGGCCTCGACAAGGTTTTCCAGGTGCTGCGCGCACCGCACACAGAAGAGCCGACCAACTGGTCGCGGCGCTACAAGGCCAACCTCGAGAAGTTGGCCTCCGGCGATGTCAACAAAGTGGCCGAGGTCGTCCGCGACCTCTGGCGCCGGGAGCAGGACCGCGGTCTTTCCGCAGGTGAGAAGCGCATGCTCGCCAAGGCTCGTCAGATCCTCGTGGGCGAACTCGCGCTCGCCGAGGGCACAGACGATGTCCGGGCCGAAAGCATGCTCGACGAGGTACTCGCCGCAGCTTCCTGATGCGGCGGTTTCCTCGGCGAAATGAACCTGTACGGCATGAACGTCAGTGGCGTGACCGGTCGATGCAGCATGACCACCGAATGCAGCATGACCACTGAATGCAGCAAGTGAACGATCGCAGCGGGCCGGTCGTCGGAATTGTTCCGGCGGCCGGCCGCGGCGTTCGTCTGGGAGAACAGCGGCCCAAGGCGTTCGTCGAACTCGACGGCCGCACAATGCTCGATCGTGCGGTCGAGGCGATGCTCTCGTCCGGCGCGGTCGATCGCGTCGTCGTCGTGGTACCGCCCGAACTCGCCTCTCAGGGCGCGAACGATCTCGTTTCCAGCGGCTTTGCCGAGCGGGTGGCTGTGGTGCCGGGCGGTAGCGAGCGCGCCGATTCGGTGCGTGCCGGCCTCGTCGCAGCGGCGGGCGCACGCTTCGTGCTCGTCCACGACGCCGCACGGTCGTTGACGCCACCGGAACTGTTCGCCCGGGTCGTCGAGGCGCTACGTGCCGGTCGGCGGGCGGTGATCCCGGTTCTTCCGGTTGCCGACACCATCAAGGCGGTCGACGCCGCAGGCATCGTGACGGGCACACCGGACCGCGCGTCGCTGCGGGCCGTGCAGACACCGCAGGGCTTCGACGCGGAACTGCTGGCCCGTGCGAACCTCGATGCCGGTGACGCCACCGACGACGCCGGTTTGGTGGAGCGCCTCGGTGAGCACGTGTACACCGTCGCGGGCGATCCGCTGGCATTCAAGATCACTACACCGTTGGACCTGACACTGGCGCGGGCGCTGCTCGCGGTCGGCCGACCCCCGGAACAGGAGTGCTAGCGCAGTGCGAGTCGGAATCGGAACGGATGTACACCCGATCGAGGCCGGACGGCCGTGCTGGATCGCGGGCCTGCTGTTCGACGACGCGGACGGCTGCGCCGGGCACTCCGACGGCGACGTCGCCGCACACGCCCTGTGCGATGCCTTGCTCTCCGCCTCCGGACTCGGCGACCTGGGCTCGGTCTTCGGTACCGATCGTCCGGAGATGGCCGGCGCGTCGGGTGCCGCGATGCTGGCCGAGGTACGCCGACTGCTCACGGACGAGGGGTGGACGATCGGCAACGCCGCGGTCCAGGTGATCGGGAATCGGCCGAAGATCGGGCCGCGACGCGCGGAGGCGCAACAGGTACTGTCCGACGTGCTCGGCGCTCCCGTGACGGTGTCCGCGACAACCACGGACGGTCTCGGATTGACCGGACGCGGTGAGGGTGTGGCAGCGGTCGCGACCGCGCTGGTCCTGCGACGCGAAGACGAACGGTAGGATCGCTGGTCGTGACCTTGCGCCTTTTCGACACCGAAACGCGGGCCGTGCGGGATTTCGTGCCGCTGGTCCCCGGCCGTGCGTCGGTGTACCTGTGTGGTGCCACCGTGCAGGGTGAGCCCCATATCGGTCATGTGCGCAGCGGCGTGGCGTTCGATGTACTGCGCCGCTGGCTGACCGCGCAAGGCCTCGACGTCGCTTTTGTGAGAAACGTCACAGATATCGACGACAAGATCCTGCGGAAGGCCGCCGAGGCCGGTCGGCCGTGGTGGGAGTGGAAGACGACGTACGAGCGGGCCTTCAGCCGCGCCTACGACGCCCTCGGGGTGTTGCCACCGTCCGTGGAGCCCCGCGCGACCGGGCACGTCACCCAGATGGTCGAACTGATGCAGCGGCTTATCGACGCCGGCCACGCGTACGCCGCCGAGGGCGACGTCTACTTCGATGTCCGCAGTTTCCCCGAGTACGGCTCGCTGTCGGGGCACAAACTCGACGACGTCCACCAGGGTGAGAGCGCCGCTGCCGGCAAACGCGATCCCCGCGACTTCACGATGTGGAAGGCGGCGAAGCCGGGCGAACCGTCCTGGCCCACGCCGTGGGGGCGCGGTCGCCCGGGATGGCACCTCGAGTGCTCCGCGATGGCCGAGTTCTACCTCGGTGGAACATTCGACATCCATTGCGGCGGCATGGATCTGGTGTTCCCGCACCACGAGAACGAAATCGCGCAGGCCCGCGCGGCGGGAGACGGCTTCGCCCGGTACTGGCTGCACAACGGCTGGGTGACCATGGGCGGCGAGAAGATGTCCAAGTCGCTCGGCAACGTGCTCTCCATCCCCAACGTGTTGCAGCACGTCCGCCCGCAGGAACTGCGCTACTACCTCGGCAGCGCCCACTACCGCTCGATGCTCGAATACTCCGACGCGGCACTGCAGGAGGCGGCCGCCGCGTACCGCGGTCTCGAATCGTTCGTGATCAAGACGCGCGACCGCGCGGGTGAGGTTCCGGTGGGCACCTGGACGGATGCGTTCGCCGCTGCGCTCGACGACGATCTCGGTGTGCCCAAGGCGCTCGCCGAAATCCACGGTCGCCGCAGTGAGGGCAACAAAGCTCTCGACAACGGCGACCTCGACGACGCGGTGCGGATAGCGTCACAGGTGCGGGCCATGCTCGGCATTCTCGGTGTCGACCCGCTCGATCCGCACTGGACCGAGCGCTCGGGCGACGACTCGGCGGCGCTGAACGCGCTCGACGTGCTGGTCCGGGCAGAGCTCGAGCGGCGCCAGACCGCGCGGGCGGAGAAGAACTGGGCGGTTGCCGACGAAGTGCGCGACCGGATGACAGCGGCAGGTATCGAAGTTGTCGATACGCCGAACGGACCCGAGTGGTCCCTGAAAGCAGGACAGTGATGGCAGGCAATTCCCAGCGCCGCGGCGCGATTCGCAAGGGCGGAACGAAGAAGGGCCAGACCGTAGGGTCCGGTGGCCAGCGTCGCCGCGGTCTCGAACCGCGCGGTGCCACCCCGAAGGCCGAAGAGCGGACGTACCACCCCGCGGCCCGGCGCGCCCGTGCTGCGGCGAAGGCGACGGACACTCGTGGTCGTCGCCCGGCCGGACGCAAGCCCGAGGACGGCCCGGAGATGGTGCTCGGCCGCAACCCCGTCGTCGAGTGCCTGCGCGCGGAGGTGCCGGCGACGGCGCTCTACGTCGCGGTCGGCGCCGAGGCCGACGAGCGGCTCAAGGAGTCGGTGCAGCGCGCTGCCGACATGGGTATCTCGATTCTCGAGGTGGCTCGCACCGAACTGGACCGGCTCTCCGCGAACGGCATGCATCAGGGCATCGGGTTGCAGGTGCCGGCCTATCGCTATGCGCACCCCGACGATCTGATCGCGCAGGCCCGGCAGTCGCACGAGAAGCCGCTGCTGGTGGCGCTCGACAACATCACCGATCCGCGCAACCTCGGCGCGGTGATCCGTTCGGTGGCCGCCTTCGGCGGGCACGGTGTGGTGATCCCGCAGCGACGCAGCGCTGCGGTGACGGCAGTTGCGTGGCGTACCAGTGCGGGTGCGGCAGTGCGGTTGCCCGTTGCGCGGGCCACCAACCTGACCCGCACGCTCAAGGACTGGCAGTCCCAGGGTGTGCGCGTGGTGGGTCTCGACGCCGGCGGCGACACGTCCCTCGACGACTTCGACGGCACGGACCCCGTGGTGATCGTTGTCGGCTCGGAGGGTAAGGGCCTGTCGCGACTCGTCCGCGAGACATGCGACACGATCCTGTCCGTCCCGATGGCCGGCGACATGGAATCGCTCAATGCGTCGGTGGCCGCGGGTGTCGTGCTCGCCGACATCGCCCGACAGCGCCGGGCGTAGCGGCACGGGTGTAGAGCTGTGCCCCGCCACCGGTGGGGTGACGGGGCACGACGTGCTCTGAGATCAGCGGATCAGCGGATCACGGGATGGTCAGCACCTGACCGGGATGAATCAGGTCCGGGTTGGACACGCCGCTGGCATCGGCGATGCGCTGGTACTGGCTGCCGTCGCCGTAGAAGCGCTCCGAGATCGCCCACAGGGTGTCGCCCGAGGCGGCCGTGTAGGTGCGCGGCGCCGGAGGGGCAGCGGGTGCGGCTTCGGGAGCCGGGGCAGGAGCGGGAGCTGCCTCTGCGGGTGCGGCTTCGGCTGCCTTCGGGGCAGCGCTGTTGCTGGCCCACAGCGGCTTGTTGTCGCGGGAGTACAGCACGAGGTTGCGGTCGTCCTGCAGAGTCAGGCGCACGCCCGGGTTGCCGCTGGTCTCCGACGCCCACACGGCCTCGTTGTTGTCCTTGTACAGAACGAAGTTGCCGTCGTCCTGAACATCGGCGCGCACGGCACCGGAGCCGTTCGTGCCCGCCGCCCACACGGCCTTGCCGCGCTCGGACAGCACCAGATTGCCGTCCTGCTGCAGCGTCAAGGTGTACGCGCCGTTACCCGACCCGAGTTCCTGTCCTGCGCCGAGGCTTTGGCCCGCATTGAGAGAGCTCACGCTGTCCCTTTCGATCGAAGAAGTTCCACGGAGCCGGCACCGGGCCGAGCACCGCTACGCACAGTACTGCCGAACCACACAAACCGGATTTACCACCCCTCGAACGTCTCCTGAACTTCGGTGAAATCAGGTGGCGTCAGGGGAACCTCCCGGGTCGGCGCTGCGTCGAAACGGGCAGGGGCCACGGAGCAGAGGGGGGATCGATGGGATACAGCGTCGAGTTCGAAGGCCGATTCGAGATCACGCCGCCGTTGAATCGGCACGAGATCGAATTTCTTGCCGGGTTCGCAGGTTCTGCGAGCGGGCCGCACAACGCCGCGCACGACCGACTGCCGACCCGCGACCGTCCCCTGTCGTGGTGTCAATGGATCCCCACGGACGACGGCACGGCACTGGTGTGGGACGGCGACGAACGGTTCTTCCGGTACTCCGAGTGGCTCACCTATCTGATCGACGTTTTCCTCTCCCCGCGTGCACGGTTGCTGCGCGCACTGCGCGGGCGGCGGGATCGATATCCGGAATCGTTGGCGTACTTCACATTCGATCATTCCGTCAGCGGCATGATGCATGTTCGCAGCAGCTCGGGGCGCGTCGAGCGGATCACTGTGTGCGCCAACGTCGTCGGATCACCGCATTCGAACGAAGCGCACCCGGTGTCCGGGGCGCAGCTGTGCCGCCACGGGACGATCGGCTGCGGTCACCACCGCGATCACCGGATCTCCGCCGGTGACAGGGTGATCCGCGAGAAACAGCACGGGATTCCCCTCGGGCGGAACCTGCAGCGATCCCGCCACGAGTCCCTCGGTGGGTAGTTCGCCGTGCCGTGCCCGGTGCAACGGTCCCGGGCCGCGTAACCGAATCCCGATACGGTCGAGTTGCGGTGTGACCATCCATGTTTCGTGTAGAAGCGCATGTACGGAACCGGGAGTGAACCAGTCGTCGCGCGGGCCCGGCCTCACGCGCAGCGTCGCCGGGTCCGGAAGAGGTGGAGGCGGCGGGATCTGATCCTCGGTGGGGAGCTCGTTCGCCAGAGCACCCACCAGCAGGCGGTCGCCGGCGCGCACCGGGTCGGGGCCGGTACCGGACAGGGTGTCGGTGGCGCGGCTGCCGAGTACCTCCGGTACGTCGACGCCTCCGCGGACCGCGAGGTAGGTCCGCAGTCCCTCGGACGGGGTGCCCAGCCTCACCACGTCCCGGTCGTGCAGCCGGAGCATCGCGTAGTCGCCGACCGGCCGGTCGCCTACGGAAACCTCCACCCGCGCCCCCGTGACGGCGACGATCGTTTCGCCGATGCTGCGGACGGCGAGCCCGCCGCCGGTCACCTCGAGGGTCGCGGCGCTCGGATGGTTTCCGACGAGCCGGTTCGCAGCGTCGTGCGCCGCGCGGTCGGCGGCTCCCGATTCGGTGAGCCCGACTGCCGCGTGTCCGGGGCGGCCGCGATCCTGCACCGTGGTGAGCAGTCCGCTGTGAACAACCTCGAGCCATGCCATGCACGCATTCTCGCGCATGCCGGCCTGTGCTCACACCGCTTCGAACCGCACCGTCATGCCGGGCCGCAGCAATGCCGGCGGTGTCCGGTCCGGTTGCCACAGCACCTCGGTGGTGGTTCCGATCAGTTGCCAGCCGCCGGGAGAACGGCGCGGATAGACGCCGGAGAATTCACCGGCCAGCCCGACCGCTCCCGCGGGGACCGCTGTGCGCGGAGATCCGCGCCGCGGCACGTGCAGGCGCTCGTCACTCCCGGCGAGATAGGCGAAGCCGGGTGCGAATCCGCCGAACGCCACGGTCCAGATTCCGCTCGTATGAGCCTCGACGACACCGTCGACGCCCAGTCCGGTCAGCTCGCCCACCTCGACCAGATCGGGGCCGTCGTAACGGACCCCGACCACCCGTTGCCGATCTTCGCCGGGGTCCGGAGGGACAGGTGCGGTGCTGTCGACCCAGCGCCGCACCGCGTCTGCCGTCGTCACCATGGGGTCGAAGCGCACGAGCAGCGTGCGCGCGGCGGGCACGAGGTCGACGATGCCGTGCGGTCGTGCAGCATCGAGTCCGCGGAAGCACGCGAGCACCTCGCGCAGAGAATCGAATTCGGCCAGCACAGCCGCGTCGCCGGAACGGAGGAGCCTCACTGCCCGGCCCCTCACGTGAATGCGCGGACGTCGATGTTCTCGGCGTCCAGCAGGGCCCGCACAGCCGTGGCCATAGCGGCGGCGTCCGGGGAATCGCCGTGAATGCAGACCGATTGCGCGCTGACCCGGACATCGCTGCCGTCGATCGCGGTGACCACGCCTTCGGTCACCATGCGCAGGACCCGCCGGGCCACCTCGTCCGGATCGCGGAGCACCGCGCCCGGTTCCCGGCGGGAGACGAGTGTGCCTTCGGGTGTATAGGCGCGGTCGGCGAACGCTTCGGTCACCACGGCCAGCCCGGAGTGCTCGGCCTCCTCGAGGAAAACCGAGCCGGACAGACCGAGGACGGGCAGCGAGTCGTTGTATGCGCGGATCGCGGCGACGACCGCTCGCGCCTGATCGCGATGGTGCACGATCGCGTTGTACAGGGCACCGTGGGGTTTGACGTACGAGACGTGGGAGCCCGCGGCCCGGGCCAGACCATCGAGGGCGCCGATCTGATAGATCACCTCGGCCGTCAGATCGGCCGGAGCGACGTCGATGAAGCGGCGTCCGAATCCGGTGAGGTCGTGATAGCCCACCTGGGCGCCGATCCGCACCGTGAGTTTCGATGCCGCCCGGCAGGTATCGAGCAGCAGCGCCGGATCGCCCGCATGGAAACCGCACGCGATGTTGGCGCTCGTGACCAACTCGAGCATGGTCTCGTCGTCACCGAGACGCCACTCGCCGAAGCCCTCGCCGAGGTCGCTGTTGAGATCGATACGGGTCACGACGCAATTCTAGGACGGACGGTGAGACAGCTCCGACCGTGAGACAGCTCCGACGGTCACGCAGCCACGGGTGCGCGTCGTCCACCGCCGGTTCGGCGTCGAGCCGACCCGATGATCCGGCACACCACGTAGATGGCGAAGGCGATGGTCGTGATGAAACTCGACACCGGCACCCCCGGGGCGAGCGCGAGCAAGATCCCGCCCACCGCCGCGACTTCGGCGAACACCACCGACAGCACGGTCGCGGCGAGCGGCCCCCGGGCGACCCGCGTCGCGGCTGCGGCGGGGGTGATGAGCAGGGCCATGACGAGCAGCGCGCCGACGATCTGCACGCCCAGAGCGGCGGTGATGCCGACGAGCACCGCGAAGACGATGGACAGCGCCCGCACGGGAACGCCGCGTGCGGCAGCGACCTCCGGGTCGGTGCTGGCGAACAGCAACGGGCGGTACATGAAGACCAGTGCGCCGATCACGATTGCCGCGCATGCCGCGAGGAGCGCGATGCCGGTGCCTCCGGGAGCGACGATCTGACCGGTCAGCAGCGAGAATGCGGCACCGGTGCGCCCGTCGTAGGCCCACAACAGGAGCACCGCGACACCGAGCCCGAACGCCATGACCACCCCGATCACGGAGTCGCGTTCGCGGGCGCGCGTGCCGAGCAGACCGAACAGGATTGCCGCTACCACCGCGCCGGCCACCGCGCCGAGCCCTACCGACACTCCGACGAGCAGGGCCGCGGCCGCGCCGGTGAGCGACAGCTCGGACGTTCCGTGCACCGAGAACGCCATCTGGCGGCTGATGATGAGCGGTCCGATCACACCGGCGAGCAAGCCGAGGATCGCGCCCGCGAGCAACGCCTGCTGCACGAAGTCGTATTGCAGGAGCTCGGCGGTGGTTTCGAAATCGAACAGCCGTCCCATGGCGTCGGTGAACTTGCTGCTCATCTAGTGATCCTCGTGATGGTGGTGGACGCCCTCGCCGGGGCGCAATCCGCCGGCGCTGCCGAGCGCGTCGATGGCGTCGCCGGTGCCGACCACGACGAGGCGGCCGCGCATCTCGAGTACCTCGACGTCGGTGCGGTACAACTCGGACAGCACCTCGGAGGTCATCACCTCGGCGGGTGTGCCGATGCGGAACTGGCCGTCGACCAGATACAGCACGCGGTCGACCAGCGGCAGAATCGGGTTGATCTCGTGGGTGACGAACAGCACCGCGGTGTCGTGGTCGCGGCGGCGTCGGTCGATGAGCGACGACACCAGATGCTGGTTGGCGAGGTCGAGGCTCAGGAGCGGTTCGTCGCAGAGCAGAACCTGCGGATCGCCGACGAGGGCCTGTGCGACACGGAGCCGTTGTTGCTCGCCGCCGGAGAGCGCGCCGACGGGTGCGTCCGCGTACGCTTCCGCTCCGACCTGAGCGATCGCGGCCTCCACCGCTGCCTTGCGGGTTTTCCAGTAGCGGATGCCGGTGCCCCAGCGGTGCCCGTCCACCCCGAGGCCGACGAGGTCGCGTCCCCGCAGCGGCACACCTTCGTCGAGGGTCTTCTGCTGCGGCACGTAACCGACGTGGGAGCTGCCGGCGTGTGCCGGCACACCGGCGACGGTGGCCGTGCCGGAGCTGAGCGGGAGCTGCCCGAGCAGCACCTTGAGCAACGAGGTCTTTCCCGCGCCGTTGGGTCCGAGCACGGCGACGAACTCGCCGGGACGGACCGCGAGATCCAGGTCGCGCCAGAGTATGCGTTCACCGAAAGCCAGTTCGGCACCGCATAATTCGACCGCTGGTGGGCGGTCGGAAGTCGAAGGTGTCACCAGAGTCCGTGTTCTCGATCGGGCGGTCAGGGTGCGGTGTCGAGCGCGGCGGCGAGCGACTCGGCGGTCCGGGTCTGCCACTGAATGTAGTCGACGTTCTCGGGCAGAGTTTCGGAAACCTCCACCACGGGGATGCCCGCGCTTTCTGCGGCGCCGCGCATTTCGCGGCTCACCTTGTCTTCGGTCTGCGGGTTGTAGATCAGCACACGGACCTGCTTGTCGAGCAGCAGCTGCCGGGTCTGCGCAATCGCAGCCGGTGACGGGTCGGTGCCGTTGTCGATCGCATTGCTGAAATCGGGGGGCGTGAGGTCTTCGAGGCCGGTGGACGACACCAGGTACTCGGCGATCGTCTCGGTCTGCGCGATGGGTGCCCGCGGATGATCGGTGGCGATTGCGCTGGTCACGTCGGAGATCTCGTGCAGGCTCGCGTGGAATTCTGCGGCATTGGCGCGGTAGGTTTCGGCGCCTTCGGGGTCGAGCTCGGCAAGGCGTTCGGCGACGGCGTGTGCGACCGCGTCGGCTGTCGCGAGGTCGTACCAGACGTGCTCGTTGATGCCGCTGTGATCGTGTCCGGCGTGGGGATCGTCCGTGGTTTCGCCCGCGTCGCCGGCGTGCTCGTCTTCGCTGTGGCTGCCGGCGTCTGCCGTTGTTTCGGGGGCGGCGTCTGCTTCGGTGCCGTGGTCGTGGCCTGCGTGCAAGTCACTGTATTCACCGGATTCGAACAGTGTGAACGCATCGACGGTCAGTGCGTTGTGGTTCGTGGAATCCAGGATGTCGTCGACGAACTGGTCGTAGCCGCCGCCGTTGTAGACGACGAGTGACGCGTCGCTGATCGCGGCGGCGTCGAGCGGGCTGGCTTCGTAGGAGTGCGGATCGGCGGACGGTTCGTCGATCAGCGACTCCACCTCGATGCGGTCACCTGCGACGGCCTGGGCGATCGATCCCCACACGTTGGTCGACGCGACGACGCTGAGTTCCTCGCCGGAGCCGGATGCGCTGCCGGAGGTGTCGGTACCGCATGCCGCAAGGGCGGTCGCGCACACCGCGGCAGTGGCCGCGAACGCGGCGCGGGAGGGCAGTCGCACTGATCTTTCTCCTGGGTTCGACGTCGGGAGGAAGCCACCCAAACGTTATTGGAAACCGTTACCGTTCCACTTTAGCGGATTCTCGGGCCCCTTTTACCCGGCCCGCCTGCTCGTGACGAGACACACAGGGATACCGTCCGTGCATGTCCAGGTCCCGTCAGCCGCGTCGACAGGCGACGCTGGCGTCGATCGCCGCCGAGCTGAAAATCTCGCGCACCACCGTCTCCAATGCCTACAACCGGCCGGACCAGCTGTCTGCCGACCTGCGCGACCGCGTCTTCGAAGTCGCCAAGCGCCGCGGATACGCCGGACCCGACCCGATGGCGCGCTCGCTGCGCACCCGCAAGGCCGGTGCCGTCGGCGTGCTCCTCACCGAGGCGCTGAGCTATTCGTTCCGCGACCCCGCGGCGATGGCGTTCCTGTCGGGCCTGTCCGAAGCATGTGAATCGGCAGGCCAGGGCCTGCTCCTGATTCCCGCCGGTCCGGGGCGCGCCGACGAGGAGGCCGCACAGGTCGTGCATCGCGCCTCCGTGGACGGCTTCGTCGTCTATTCGGTGCCACCCGGCGACCCGTACCTCGCGGCCGTGCTCGAACGGCACCTGCCGGTGGTCGCCTGCGACCAGCCGCGCGAGATCGAGTCCGCGCCCGTGGTCGGCATCGACGACCGGCGCGCGATGCGCGATCTCGCCGCGCATCTGATCAGTCTCGGACACCGTGAGATCGGGATGCTGTGCATGCGCCTGGGGCGGGACCGGCACGACGGTGTCGTCGACGTCACCGATCTCGGGGCAGAACACTTTCACGTCCAGCGCGAACGGATCCTCGGGGTGCAGGATGCGATGCGCCAGGGCGGGCTCGACCCGGCCGGACTGACCGTCGTCGAGCGCTTCACCCACACGTCCGACGACGGGTACTCCGCGGCCGCCCAGATCAGTGCGGTGGCTCCACGAATCACCGCCCTGATGTGCACCACCGACGTGCTTGCCCTGGGCGCGCTGCGGTGGGCGCAGGAGGCGGGGCTCGATGTGCCCGGGCACCTGTCGATCACCGGGTTCGACGGCATCGACGAAGCGCTGCGCGAGGGCTTGACCACCGTGCGCCAACCGCAGAAGGACAAGGGCCGCCGCACCGGTGAGCTGCTGCTCGCGGCGCCGTCGCACACCGGGGTGCCCGCCGTCGAGACCCTCGACACCCAATTGTGGTTCGGGAAGACGTCGGGTCCGGTCGAGAGCGCGGAGTGGTACGCCGAATAGCAGCGGTGTTCGGGGATCAGTCCGCGGCCAGCAACTGCGCGCAGCGCAGCAATCCGATGTGGCTGTAGGCCTGCGGATGGTTGCCCAGCGACCGTTCCGCCACCGGATCGTATTCCTCGCTGAGCAGACCGGTCGGCCCGGCCACCGCGACGAGCTGCGTGAACAGCGCTTCCGCGTCGGAACGGGCGCCGATGAGTAGATACGCCTCCACCAGCCACGCCGCACACAGATGGAATCCGCCCTCGGTGCCCGGCAGGCCGTCGTCGTGCCGGTAGCGGTAGACCGTGGATCCGCTGCGCAGCTCCGCTTCGGTGGCCTGCACGGTGGCGTGGAATCGTTCGTCGGTCGGGTCGATCAACCCGGTCAGTCCGATGAACAGGGTTGCAGCGTCCAGATCGGTGCCGTCGTACGCGGCGGTGTACGAGCGGACGTCGTCGTTCCAGCCCGTCCCGCAGCTCGGCCCAGCCGTCACCGGCGGGCCGGCCGAAGGTGTCGGCCAGGATCAGTGCCCGGTCCACGGTGACCCATCCCATGACCTTCGAATACATGTGGTGCCGGGGATTGTCCCGGATCTCCCAGATCCCGTGGTCGGGCTCGAACCAGCGTCGCTCGACGGCCGTGACCATCGAGCACACCAGATCCCAGTCGCGGTCGGTGAGTGCCTGCGCGTGCGGGACACCCTGCTGTTCGCGGTGGTGCGCGAGCGCCGCGATCAGGTCGACGATCGGGCCGAACACGTCCAGCTGCACCTGCTGATTGGCGGCGTTGCCCACGCGAACCGGCCGCGATCCGGCGTACCCGGGCAGCGAGTCGAGCACGGCCTCCGGCGGCAGCGGACCGCCGGCAAGGGTGTACAGGGGGTGCAGCCGTTCGGGTCCGGGCAGTGTCTCGAGAACCTGGTGCACCCAGTCGAGGTAGTTCTCGGCTTCGGTGAGAGATCCGACGCCGACCAGTGCGTGGGCTGTAAGCGCGGCGTCGCGAAGCCAGCAGTACCGGTAGTCCCAGTTGCGGACGCCGCCGATCTCCTCGGGCAGCGACGTGGTCGCTGCGGCCATGATGGACCCGGTCGGTTCGTGTACGAGGCCACGCAGCGTCAACGCGGACCGCTTGATCAGGTCCGGCTTGAGCGACGGCAGCCGGAGGCTGGCCGCCCACTTCCACCAGTACGCTTCCGCTTCCGCACGACGATCCACTTCCGACACCGGATGCGGCTCGAGATCCTCTGTTCCGCAGCGTAATTCAAGGATGATGTCGTTGTCGGTGGGGTCGACGACGGCGTGGGCGGTCTGGTGGGCGCCGTCGGTGGTGATGTCCCAGCGCACGCCCGGCGACCGCAACACGTAGGGCTCGTTGAAGCCGAAGACCCTGATGCCCTCGTCCTCCACCTCCAGTTGGACCTGCCCCTGTCCGAACTCCGGGCGGGGCGCGAAGGTCACGACCGCGGTCGCCCGGCCGGTGATGACCCGGGTCAGATCGGTGCGACCGGGCGCCACGTCGTGCGGCAGGTAGTCGATCACCGCGAGACTCGCCCAGCGGGTGACGACCGTCATGGTGGCGTCGACGTAGCGCTGGCTCAGTGGCAGCGCATTCCGGGTGGGGCCGATGGTGAAGTGCCCGGCAGCGTCACCGCCGAGAAGGTGCGCGAACACTGCCGCCGAATCGGGTTCGGGGTGGCACAACCAGGTGATCGTTCCGTCGGGTGTCACAAGCGCCTTCGACCGGGGACTCGCCAGCATGGTGAGCCGCTCGATCGGCGCGACGTGTGCTCCCGACAGCCACGTGCGACGCTCCTCGAGCAGGAATGCGAGCGCGGCGATCACGTCTTCCGAGGTGTCGATCCGGAACGGGGCGGTCGTGTCGCCGTCGCCGACCTTGATGCCCACGTCGGGTCCGTGCAGCGACGCGAACGCCTTCTCGTCCGCGACGTCGTCGCCGAAGAACACCGTTGCCGTGGCGGCGTCCTGGTGCCGGATGATGTCGAGTGCGCTGCCCTTGTCGGTGGGTACCACCGACAGGTCGATCACAGCTCTGCCCTCGGTGACCTGCACGCCCGGCCGGAGCGCAAGCTCGCCGCGCACGATCGTGACGGCACGCTCTGCGTCCTCGGACGTGGCATTGCGCACGTGCAGTGCGGCGCCGGCGGGCTTGATCTCGACATGGACACCGTCGAACCGTGATGCCACTGCTTCGAGACCGGTGATGATGGACCGCAGCAGCTGTTTGGCCTCGACATCGATGTCGTGGACGAAGCCGATGTCGAACTCGGAACCGTGACTGCCGACCAGCTTCACCTCGACCGGAAGCCGGGACAGCGCGGCAAGATCCTTCAGCGCACGGCCCGAGATCACTGCCGCCGACGTCGACGGCAGGGCAGCGAGCCCGCGCAACGCCCGGACGGCCTCGGTATGCGGATACGCCCTGTCCGGATCGGAGACGATCGGAGACAGGGTGCCGTCGTAATCGGTGGCGACCAGCAGTCGCGGCGTGCGCGCGACCGCCACGAGGGCACGACGGAGGTCGATCGGAAGGTCTTGGGCACTCACCAGTTCAAAGGTAAGGGACCGCGACGGGATAAGCTCCCCCGCTACCGCCCCGAAGACGGTGTTTCCTGTTACATCGCCCGTCGTTTCGGACGAAAGCCGCTACCCGGCGTCAGGCCTGGGCGGGAGACGACAGTCGAGGTCCGTCGCCGAGGAGCAGGTCCACAGTCAGCTCGAGGCGCCGCGCGACATCCGTCGCGGACGAGCGGCGGGTCAGCCACGCCACGAGGTTCGACAGCCACACATCGCTGATGACGCGCGCGATCGCCAGTTCTTCTTCGGTGGGTTCACCCTCGTTCATGGCCTTCGCGAACAGCCGGTCCATGAGCTTGCCGACCTGGTCCACTTCGGCCGCCGCGGACGCGTCCGCGAACATGAACGCGCGGGTCATGGCTTCGGTGAGCAGAGGATCGCGCTGCATCGCCTTGGTGATGAGGCTCAGGATCAGGTGCATGCGTTCGAGGGGGCCGTGGCCGGGCGGAATCTTGCCTTTACCTTCGATCCGGGCGAATTCCCGGCCGAGTGCCGACACCAGCAGGTGCACCTTCGAGGGGAAGTACCGGTACAGGGTGCCCACGGCCACATCCGCGCGCTCGGCGACGGCGCGCATCTGCACGGCCTCGTAGCCGCCCTTGGACGCGAGCGCGAGCGTGGCGTCGAGGATCCGCTTGCGTCGTTCCTTCTGCGCGTTGGAGCTGAGGTCGTCCTCGGTGAGTGCGGTCAGCGTTCCGTTTCCGCTGGAACGTGAGCGAGACGGGGTGGTCATTGATCGTTTCCTCACACCTTGACTCTGAACCGGTGTCATATTAGAACACGTTCTAGGCAATGATGTCATTCCGAAAGGCGGAGATCCGCTGTGAGTATCGCCACCACCGAAGAGCAGCGGGCTGTTCAAGCATCCGTCCGGGCCTGGTCACGCGCCTCGGCGCCCATCGACCACATCCGTCGACACCCCGACGACACGTGGCGGAAGGGGTGGGCCGCACTCGCCGAATTGGGACTGTTCGCCGTCGCCGTTCCCGAGGCGTCGGGCGGATTCGGTGCCACCACCGTCGACCTCGCCGTGATGCTCGAGCAGGCCGGGTACGAACTCGCCACCGGACCGGTGCTGACCACTGCCGCTGCGGCCGTCGTGTTCGGACGCGGGGGAAATGTCGCGGCCGAGACCGCCGCGCTGCTGGCCGAAGGGGCCCTGCCCACCGCCCTCGCGCTCGATGCTGTGGTGGCAGCGGAACCGACCACGGACGGTTTCGTCCTCACCGGTGACGCCGGGCCTGTGCTCGCGGGCGAACCCGGTGTCGCCGTCCTGGTGCGCTTCACGGACACCGGCGCCGGCACTGCCGACGGCGGGACCGAGCACTGGGCGCTCGTCGATGCCGGCGCCGGTGGACTGCATGTCGAGGCGCTCGACACGATCGACAAGTCGCGGGCACTGGCCCGCGTGCGCCTCGACGGCGTCGCTGTCGCACGCGACCGTGTCGCGACCGCTCCCGCCGGTTTCGTCCGCGATGTCGCGGCCGCCCTTGCCGCAGCGGAACTGGCCGGGGTCGTGGGATGGGCCCTGACCACGGCCGTCGAATACGCCAAGATCCGCGAACAGTTCGGTAAACCGATCGGCTCGTTCCAGGCGGTCAAGCACCTGTGCGCCGAAATGCTGTGTCGCGCAGAGAAGGTGCGTGCGGTGGCGTGGGATGCGGCCGGTGCCGTCGACGCTGCCCCCGGCGAACTGCCGATCGCCGCCGCGGCAGCGGCCGCGGTCTCGCTCGACGCCGCCGTACAGACCGCCAAGGATGCGATTCAGGTTCTCGGGGGCAGCGGATTCACGTGGGAGCACGACGCGCACTTCTACC
>NZ_JAUZMZ010000160.1:0-10307 GCF_036327435.1 Rhodococcus chondri
CCGTCGATGGGATCGAGCAGCCACACCGCGCCCTCCCCGGCCGCCGGTCCCCCGAACTCTTCGCCGTGCACGGCGACACCCGTGCGATCGGACAGCTCCGCGGAGATACGTCGTTCGAGTTCGAGATCGAAATCGGTGGCGAAGTCGTTGGGGCCCTTGTCGACGGAACGCGGAGCGCCGTGACCGGCAACGAACATTTCCACCGCGTCGTCGAGCACCTCGCTCGCTACGGCGAGCAGACGTGGCAGGTCGGTGGCGTCGGTCATGAACTCAGCGGGACACCGCGTCGAGCGCCTCGGTCAGGGTGAACCGGCCGGCGTACAGCGCCTTGCCGATGATCGCGCCCTCGACACCTTCGCCGACGAGCGACGCGATCGCCCGCAGATCGTCGATCGTGGACACGCCGCCGGATGCGACGACGGGTGCGTCGGTCGCCGCGCACACGTCGCGCAGCAGCTCGAGATTCGGCCCGGTGAGGGTGCCGTCCTTGGTGACATCGGTGACGACGTATCGCGAGCAGCCCTCCTGGTTCAGCCGCTCGAGAACCTCCCACAGGTCGCCGCCGTCGGACACCCAGCCACGGCCGCGCAGCCGCCACTCGCCGTCGATGAGCTTGACGTCGAGACCGACGGCGATGCGCTCGCCGTACTCCGCGATCGCCCGGGCGCACCACTCGGGGTTCTCGATGGCAGCGGTGCCGAGGTTGACGCGGGCGCACCCGGTGGCGAGCGCGGCAGCCAGAGTGCCGTCGTCGCGGATCCCGCCGGACAATTCCACCTTCACGTCCAGTTCACCGATGACGCGAGCGAGGAGTTCGCGGTTGTCGCCACGGCCGAACGCAGCATCGAGGTCGACGAGATGTACCCACTCGGCACCGGCGTTCTGCCACTCGAGGGCGGCATCGCGCGGCGACCCGTAGCCGGTTTCGCTACCCGCCTCTCCCTGTACGAGGCGAACTGCTTCACCGTTGGCAACATCGACTGCGGGCAAAAGGACCAGGCTCACTGCGACCACATTAGTGCCTGCGGTCTCCGACACGGAAAACGCCCGCGCACTTCCTGCGGTCACCGACGTCGGACTACCGATCCACCCGCCGCTCGGGACGCCCTCGGGCCGTGAAGCCGGGCCCCGAGTGCACTCCGCCCCTGTAGTCACCCTGCGCGGCCGTAACGTTCCGGATCCTTGTCCGATTTGCGAAGAGAAACGTCTACACCACCCGTGGTCGACACGGTCGTCGTGATGATGCGGAGGTCGCAGCCTGATGCAAACCCGACAAGTCCTGAACCCGATCCGAGACCGAACGAGCACTGCCCGTCCGGCAGCCGTGAGGTTCGCGAATGCGGACAAGATCGCCCGGTGGGACGACTTCATCGAAGCCAATCCTGCCGCCGGAGCGGTATGGCAGGGCCGCAAGTATGCCGAGCACGAACGCGCACTCGGGTTCATCCCCATCTACCTGTTCGTCGGCGACCTCGCCTGCATGGTCCTCGAGCGGCGCATCCCACTGTTGGGGCGAACGTGGCATCTTCCGGGGGCCCCGCGCGTCGTCGACATCGAATCGGCGTTTGCCGTGGCATCGGCGCTGGCCCCGTTCGCGGCCGCACAGGGCGTGGCCACCGTGCGGATCGAGCCCCGGGTCCCTGATGACGCGTCCGCCCGGTATCTCCTGCACGCTGCGGGTTATCGACAGGTCCAAGTGTGGGCGCCACGGCACACCGTCATCGTCGACCTCGGCGGCACCGAGGAACAGGTGCTGGCCCGCTTCGGGCAACGCGCCCGCCGGTGGATCGGGCGAGCAGCGCGCGACGGCGTCGCGGTCGAACGCGTCGAGGCGACCGAGGAGAACTGCCGCAACTTCTACGAGCTGTTCGCGGCAACCGCCGACCGGCGGTTCCCGATCCGCTCTTTCGAGCACGTGCACAGCCTCTACTCCCGCCTGCAGAAGGCAGGGAACGGACAGTTGTTCATTGCGCGCCTCGGCGACGAGGTCGTCGCGGGTGCCTTCGTGATGCGAGTGGGTGGGGAGGCGATGTACCTGAACGGGGCGTCGATTCGAAAGGAAGCGGGTCTTTCCGGCGAGAACGGACTCGGCGCGCACGGTGTCGGACACGCGGTGCAGTGGGAGGCCATGCGATGGGCGCGCGAGGTCGGCGCCGTGCGATACGACTTCGGCGGCACTCCTCTGTCGGCGCAGGCCGACGACCCGGCGCACCCCCTGTGCGGTGTCGGTCAGTTCAAATTGAGCTTCTGCAAGTCCATCGTCGACTACATCGGAACGTACGACGTGCCGGCGCGGCCGATCCGGTCGCGCCTGCTGTACGAGTACGAACGAATGATCCTGGCGGCCGCCGAATCTCCTACGTTCCGCCGATTCGTGTCCTGACCGAAGTGCGGTTCGGTCCGTGTGTGTCGCCGGTCACGGAAGGCCCTACTCCTGCCGCCCGTCGCGCCCGAAAGCGCGGCGAGTGGTGCGCACCGACACGAATCCCATCGCGGCGATCGCAGCTACCACTCCGAGGAGAGCGATGGCGAGACCGACGCCGGGCGCGGGCTTCAGGACCACGATGACGACGGTGACCACCGCGAGGACCGCCGCGGCGGCGCCGAGTGAGCTCAGCGCGAGTCGGCCCAGCGAGAAATCCTCGCCCGGCTCGTCGCCGCCGCGTCGGGTCACAACGAGTTCACCCAGTTCCGCAGCAGGTGCGCGCCGGCGTCGCCGGACTTCTCCGGGTGGAACTGGGTGGCCGACAGCGGGCCGTTCTCCACCGCCGCGAGGAATCGTCCGCCGTGCTGCGCCCACGTCAGCTTGGGAGCGGCGATTCGCTCCGGTTCCGGCAGTTCCCATTTCTGGGCCGCGTACGTGTGCACGAAGTAGAAGCGTGTGTCCGCGTCCATGCCAGCGAACAGCACCGAGTCCGGCGGAGTCTCGACGGTGTTCCACCCCATGTGCGGAAGCACCGGGGCGTCGAGCCGCTCGACGATGCCGGGCCACTCGCCGCACCCTTCGGTCTCGATGCCGTGCTCGACACCGCGCTCGAAGAGGATCTGCATGCCGACGCAGATGCCCAGCACGGGGCGGCTTCCTGCCAGGCGGGTGCCGATGATCTTCTCGCCACCGACCTGGCGCAGGCCTCTCATGCAGGCGTCGAAGGCACCGACCCCCGGAACCACCAGGCCGTCCGCGGCGAGCGCCACCTGCGGATCCGAGGTGACCTCGACCTGCGCGCCGGTGCGAGCGAGGGCTCTCGCCGCGGAATGCAGGTTACCGGAGCCGTAGTCGAGGACTGCGATGTTGGTTGCGCTCATGGCGTCGATTCTATGCGGCGGTGGGTGGTCGCTCCGGTGGCCCCGCGAGGCGGGCCAGCAGCGGCAGAGTGGGAACGAGCACCGCGGCGATCGCGAACGCTGCCGGGTAACCTGCCGATGCCGCGATCGCTCCGAGAGCGAACGAACCTGCGCCGGTCCCTGCATCGAAGCCGATGTTCCACGCGGCGCTCGCCGACCCGATGTGCTCGGACCCCGCGCGACGGAACGCGATGAGTAACGCCTCGTTCTGCACGATCCCGAAACCGAGCCCGAAACAGATTGCGGCGCCGATCAGTACGGCGGCGCCGGCGCGGCCGTCGGCCACGAGCGCGAACGGCACCATCGCGACGCCGGCGAGCCCCAGTCCGACCGGCAGCATCCGACCGGCACCGAACCTGTCCGCCAGTGCGCCCGCTCCGAACCGGCCGACGAGAGTGGACGCGCTGAGCATCGCCAGCGCAGCAGGAACGGGCAGGTCGACGACGGCGATCCGCAGGAGCGAGGTCAGGCCGCCGTACGCGATCGCGCCGGCGCCGACCGCCACGGTCGGCAGCAGCAACACGACGAACGGCAGCCGCGCGGCAGGCCTGCCGGATCGCGGTTCGAGGCGCGGCAACCGCGCCGCGGCGATCAGCCCGGCCGACGACACGATCGCGCCGAGCACGAACACCGGTGTGGTCGAGAACCGTTCGGCCAGGGCAAGGCCTGTGGGCAATCCGATCATCTGGGACGCGGCGATCGAGATCCCGAGCATGCCCGTGGCCCGCCCGAGAAGCCGCGCGGGCGCGAGTTCGCCGACGAGCGCGGCGGCGGCCACCGTGATCATTCCGAATCCGATACCCCGCAACCCCGAGATCCCCAGAGCTGCTGCGGGTTCCATGGAGATCAGGAACAGCAGAGAGGGCGGCCCCAGAAACAGGCAGCCCGCCGCGAGAGTCGCACGATGACCGAACCTCCGGAGAAGTCGCGGCATCGCGATCTGCGTGAGCACGGTGGTGAACATGAACACCGCGGTGACCGAACCTGCAAGAGTGTCGCTCCCGCCCTCTTCCGCAACGGCCCACGGCACCACGGGCAACAGCAGCGAGAAGCCGCCGAACGCCGCCGCGGAGGTCGACCACGCCGCGGCGAGGCCCCGGACACCGAACAGGGTCGGACGGTCCGTCGGGTCGGGTTCCCTCACGTCAGAGCAGCCTGAGGACGCCCGCTACCACCGCGAGAACACACAGCGCAAGCAGAACGCCCGCGAACAGCGTGTTGCGTGCCTTCCACATCGACCAGGTGCCACCTGCGGCGATGCCGGCGGCGATGAAGCACAGGTAGGTGATGACGACATCCATGGAACTACAGGGCGCCCTTGGTGGACGGAATTCCGCTCACCCGAGGATCGGGTTCCGCGGCTTCACGCAGTGCGCGCGCGACAGCCTTGAACTCCGCCTCGGTGATGTGGTGCGGATCGCGCCCGTAGAGCACCCGGACGTGCAGGGCGATGCGCGCGTGGAACGCGAACGACTCGAACACGTGCCGGTTGATCACCGTGGAGTACGGCACGCCCGGGTAACCGCCGATGACCGAGTGCACCATGTACTCGGGTTCACCGGTGAACACGCAGTACGGCCGGCCGGAGACGTCCACCGACGCGTGCGCGAGCGTTTCGTCCATGGGAATGAAGCAGTCGCCGAAGCGGCGGATGCCGCGCTTGTCGCCGAGCGCCTGATTGAATGCCTGACCCAGCACGATCGCGGTGTCCTCGACGGTGTGGTGGGCTTCGATCTCGATGTCGCCCTGGGCCTGCACCGTCAGGTCGAAGCTGCCGTGCTGACCGAGCGCGGTGAGCATGTGATCGTAGAACGGGATGCCCGTAGCGATCTCGGTGCGTCCGGTGCCGTCGAGGTTGAGCTCGACGGTGATCGACGATTCCCTCGTAGTGCGTTCGACCCGGGCGGTGCGATCGTTCGTGTTGATGCGGTCGCTCATCGGGTTGCCTCGATTTCCGTAGCGGCGAGTTTCTCGCTGACTCGCAGCAGTTCGTCGTTTTCGTGTGCCAGGCCGATCGTGGTGCGCAGGTAGCCGGCGATGCCGACGTCCCGGATCAGGACGCCCTCGTCGAGATACCGCTGCCAGGTGGCGGCGGCGTCGACGAAGCGGCCGAACAGGATGAAGTTCGCATCCGACGGGATCACGTCGTAACCGAACCGGGCCAGGTCCGCGGCGACGCGGTCGCGCTGGGCGGCCAGTGCGGCCACCGACGCCAGAGTATCGTCGGCGTGCCGGAGCGCGGCCCGCGCGGCGGCCTGGGTGACCACCGACAGGTGGTACGGCAGCCGCACGAGCAGCAACGCGTCGATCATCGCGGGTGCGGCGGCGAGGTAACCGAGTCGGCCGCCGGCGAATGCGAACGCCTTGCTCATGGTGCGCGTGACGATGACCTTCGTCGCGTACTCGTCGATCAGGCCGAGGGCGCTGGGAACAGCCGAGAACTCGGCGTACGCCTCGTCGACGATCACGATGCCCGGCGCGACCTCGAGGATCGCGCGCAACTGGTCGAGCGGAATGCTGTGCCCGGTCGGGTTGTTGGGGCTCGTGACGAACACCACGTCGGGCCGCCGGTCGCGGATGGCCGCGACCGAGGCATCGACGTCGAGGGTGAAGTCGTCGCGGCGATAGGTGGGCAGCCACTCGGTTTGGGTGCCGTCGGCGATGATCGGGTGCATCGAGTACGACGGCACGAATCCCATTGCGCTGCGGCCCGGTCCGCCGAACGCCTGCAGGATCTGTTGCAGGATTTCGTTGGAACCGTTGGCCGCCCAGACGTTGTCGACACCGACGGTGACGCCGGTCTGACGCGTCAGGTAGGCGGCGAGGTCGGTGCGCAGCGCCACGGCGTCGCGATCCGGGTACCGGTGCAGCTGCGCGGCCGCGACACGGACGGATTCGGCGACGTCGTCCACGAGCGCCTGCGTCGGCGGGTGCGGATTCTCGTTGGTGTTGAGCTGCACGGGCACCGTCAGCTGCGGGGCGCCGTACGGCGACTTGCCCCGCAGATTCTCGCGCAGCGGCAGGTCGTCGAGTGTGATGCGGGAACCGGGCACCGTCGTGTCGGTCACCGGAGCGCCTCGAATCGCAGACGCACGGCTTCACCGTGTGCGGGCAGATCCTCGGCGTTCGCGAGGGTGATCACGTGACCGGACACATCCTTCAGCGCGGCCTCGGTGTATTCGACGACGTGGATGCCGCGCAGGAACGTCTGCACGCTCAACCCGGACTGGTGCCGGGCACAGCCCGCCGTGGGCAGCACGTGATTCGAGCCGGCGCAGTAGTCGCCGAGCGAGACCGGCGCCCACGGACCGACGAAGATCGCCCCGGCCGCACGGACGCGGGCAGCGACCGCGGACGCGTTCTCCGTCTGGATTTCGAGGTGTTCCGCCGCATAGGCGTTGACCACGTTCAAGCCCTGCTCGACGTCGTCGACCAGCACGATGCCCGACTGGCTTCCGGACAGCGCGGTGGTGACCCGCTCGCGGTGCTTGGTCAGTTCGAGCTGTGCGGCAAGCGCGGTGTCGACGGCATCGGCGAGTGCGGGGCTGGTGGTCACGAGGACGGACGCCGCCATGACGTCGTGCTCGGCCTGGCTGACGAGATCGGCGGCGACGTGCACGGCATCGGCCGTGTGGTCGGCGAGGATCGCGATCTCGGTGGGCCCGGCCTCGGCGTCGATGCCGACCACCGACCGGCACAGCCGTTTGGCGGCGGTGACGTAGATGTTGCCGGGGCCGGTGATCATGTCGACCGGGGCGAGTTCGGCGCCGTCGGTGTCGGTGCCGCCGTACGAGAGCAGCGCGATGCCCTGCCCGCCGCCGACCGCCCACACCTCCTCGACGCCGAGGAGCTTGGCCGCGGCGAGGATCGTCGGGTGCGGGAGACCACCGAAGTTCTTCTGCGGCGGCGACGCGATGACCAGGGATTCGACCTGGGCGGCCTGCGCGGGAACGACGTTCATCACCACCGAGGAGGGGTAGACGGCGTTGCCGCCCGGCACGTAGAGGCCGACACGATCGACGGGCACCCAGCGTTCGGTGACGGTGCCACCGGGGACGACTTCGGTGACCGTGTCGGTGCGACGCTGCTCGGCGTGAACCTTGCGGGTTCGTTCGATGGCGACCTCGAGGGCGGCGCGCACGGCGGGGTCGAGTTCGGTGAGGGCGCGGTCGAGTTCGGCCGGAGGGACCCGGACCGACGCGGGGCGCACGCCGTCGAACTTCTCGCAGTAGTCGAGGGCCGCCTCGGCGCCGCGATCGCGGATGTCGTCGACGACGGGACGGACCTGATGCAGCACCGCGTCCACATCCACTCCGCCGCGGGGCAGCGCGCCCCTCAGCTCCGCAGTGGTGGGGGTACGACCGCGCAGGTCGGTGCGGGCAAGCATGATGATGTCCTCTCTCGCCGAACAGGGATCGTCCCCCATTATCCGCGATGCGGACGGGTAGCTCGTCACCCGCTCCCCGGCGGCGCGTTTCTTCGACGTGCTCCGACCCTATGCTGGCCTCATGGACGAGGACGAGTCGCGCCCCGCAACCCTGGGCGAGCTGATCCGCCGGCAGCGTGAACTGGCGGAACTCCCGATGCGGCAACTGGCGTCGATGGTGGGTATCTCGAACCCGTATCTGTCGCAGATCGAGCGCAATCTGCGCGCACCGAGTGAGCGTGTGCTCAACGCGATCGCCGAGCAGCTGCATCTGTCCGCGGACACCCTGGCGTCACAGGTCACGCCGGACGGCGGGGACGATCCCGCCGTCGTGCGGGCCCTCCGGGAGGACCCCGATCTGACGAACGCGCAACGGCGCTCGCTCGAGGAGATGTATCACGCGTTCCGTGAGGTGACGGTGGCCAAGCGCCGACGTGGCGGGGGCGCGGAGCCCGGACCCTCTCCCGAGTGAGGACTCTCACAACGCGACGGATAGCGGATTTTCCTCACCCGCGCAGCAGGTCAGCGCGCTTTCCTTTGCGCGCGAGAAACGTGCACTGTGCATGTACCTTGCAGTAAGATGCGGACCCTCGAAGCGGCTGCCAGCCTGGTAGTGGATCATTCACCCAGTTCTGGAGTCGCTCGGTGCTCAACAATCTGCAGAAAAAGATCACTTCGTCGCTCGATCCGATCGGGTGGGGCCCGGCCGTTGCGTCCGTCGCCGGGCGCGCCGCGAAGAACCCGCGTGCCGTCGTCGGCGCGACAACGGACTATGCGAACCGCCTGGCCCACATTCCCGCCGCGGCGACGCGCGTGTGGAACGCCGATGATCCGCACGCCCCCGTGCCGGTGGATCCGAAGGACCGCAGGTTCTCCGAGGCCGCCTGGAAGGAGAACCCCGCCTACTTCTCTCTCCTTCAGAGTTACCTGGCCACGCGCGAATACGTCGAAGACCTGGCCGATGCGGGTTCCGGCAATGCGCTGCAGGACGGCAAGGCCCGGCAGTTCGCGAACCTCATGTTCGACGCGCTCGCCCCGTCGAACTTCCTGATCAACCCGGGGGTGCTCGTACGCGCGCTCGACACCGGTGGCGCAAGCCTGTGGCGCGGGGCGAAGTTCGCCGTCGACGACATGGTCAACCGGAAGGGCCTTCCGGTGAAGGTGGACCGGGGGGCATTCACGCTCGGCGAGAACATGGCCGCGACTGCGGGCAAGGTCGTGTACCGCAACGACCTGATCGAACTGATCCAGTACGAGCCGCAGACGCCGAAGGTCCACGAGATCCCGATCCTGGCGGCGCCGCCGTGGATCAACAAGTACTACATCCTCGATCTCGCGCCTGAGCGAAGCCTGATCGAATGGGCTGTGCAGCACGGCCGCACGGTGTTCGCGATCTCGTACCGCAACCCGGACGAGTCGATGCAGGACATCACAATGGACGACTACTACGAGCAGGGCATCGCGTCCGCGCTCGACGTGGTCGAGGAGATCACCGGCGTGTCGCAGATCGAGGTGCTCTCGATCTGCCTCGGTGGCGCGATGGCTGCGATGGCCGCGGCCCGGATGGGCAAGCTCGGCGACAAGCGGATCAGCGCGTTCACGATGCTCAACACGCTGCTCGATTACAGCGAGGTCGGAGAACTGTCGCTGCTCACCGATCCGGCAACTCTCGACCGCGTCGAGTACCGGATGAGCCGACAGGGCTTCCTGTCCGGTTCCGAGATGGCCGGCAGTTTCGACATGATCCGCGCGAAGGACCTGATCTTCAACTACTGGGTGTCGCGCTGGATGAAGGGCGAGAAGCCTGCCGTCTTCGACATCCTGGCGTGGAACGAGGACAGCACTCGGATGCCCGCCACGATGCACTCGCACTACCTGCGGTCGCTGTACGGACGCAACGAGCTCGCCGAGAAGAAGTACGTGCTCGACGGGGAACTGCTCGACCTGTCCGACATCACGTGCGACACGTACGTGGTGGGGGCGATCAACGACCACATCGTGCCGTGGACGTCGTCGTACCACGCGGTGAACCTGCTCGGCGGCAACGTGCGATACGTGCTGAGCAGCGGCGGGCACGTCGCAGGTGCGGTCAACCCTCCGAGCCCGAAGGCATGGTTCGAGGCGGTCGGCGCCCCCGACGCCGACGAGCCCGCCACCCTGCCCGCCGACCCCAAGGACTGGAAGGACACCGCGGTGCGCACCTCCGGCTCGTGGTGGGAGGACTGGACCGCGTGGTCGACCAAGCGCGCCGGCGCCCTGGTGGCTCCGCCGTCGATGGGCAACGACGACCATCCGGCGCTGTACGAGGCTCCGGGCACCTACATCTTCAGCTGAACCCCTTGCGTGTTAGCAATGATCCTGCTAACCTGCTAATAACGTCCTTCGCGGCGTTTCACCCCGCGCGGCGCTTCACTCGAGCGCCCTCCGAACGAAAGGGCAACATCATGACTGCTCCCGCCACCAAGCCCAACCCCCTCAAGACCAACGACGCTGCCGCCAAGGCCTCCGCTGCTGCCACCAAGGCTGCCACCGACGC
>NZ_JAUZMZ010000161.1:0-10178 GCF_036327435.1 Rhodococcus chondri
CCGCAGCACATTCGGCCCGCTCGGCAGATATCGGCGTCCGGAGGCGATTTCGGCCCGCAGGAACTTGCCCATCGCCGTGATCTCGCCGGCGACGGGCGCAAGCGCGGCAGCCCATCCCGGCTCGATGATGTCGGACAGCGGCCGCGAGGGCGTTTCCGTCGTCTGCTCGGTCACGTCGTGAACTCCCTGTCGGATCGCTCTTGGCTGCGGCTCGGTCGCTGCGGATCAGTCGCGGCGGATCAGTCGAGGCGACGCAGCGCGGTGCGGTAGTAGTCCGCATTGTGCGCATACATCTTCGCGTTGCCGTCGAAGTTGCCTTCCGGCACCTCGTAGCCGTCACGGACCTTGGCGGGGACGCCCATCGCCATGCGGCGCGGCGGCAGTTCGAAGCGCGGCGGGACGAGAGCGCCGGCCGCCACCTGGGCGCCGGCCCCGATGATCGACCCGTTCAGCACGAGCGACCCGGAGCCGATGAGGGCACCGTCGCCGATCGTCGCCCCCTCGATGTGGGCATTGTGGCCCACCACGCACCGCGCCCCGAGGACGGTCGCTTCCACAGCGGTGCAGTGGATGATCGTGCCGTCCTGGATGTTGGTCTCCTCACCGATCGTGATGGTGCCGTAGTCGCCGCGCAGGACGGCCGACGGCCACACCGAGGCGCGGGCTCCGAGGGTGACGTTGCCGATGACCACCGCGTCGGGATGAACCCACGCGTCGGGATGGATATCGGGAATGCGGTCGCCGAGTGCGTAGACAGCCATGCGAGCAACCTATCTCGAGTGACCGGCGGAAAAACTCTGCCACCCTCCGGAACCGGTACGAGGGCGCCCGTCGACGGTGACACCCCGACCGGCCCGCACGGTGCCGATTCGGCGCCAGCCGTCGGGAAGCGCGACATCCGCTGCGAAGCACGCGGCGAGAGCGTGGTCCTCACCACCGGTGAGGACCCAATCCCATGGATCAGCGCCCAGTTCGACTGCCGCAGAGCGCAGTTCGTCGTCCGGCTCGAGAAGGTCGCGCTCGATGTCGATCATGACGCCGGACGCGGTGGCGATGTGCCCGAGGTCGGCGATCAACCCGTCGGAGATATCGGTGGCGGCATGTGCAGCCGCCCTCGCCGCCTCGACGCCGGCCGCGTACGGCGGGGACGGCACCCGGTGGGCATCCAGCAGAGCCGGATATCCCCGATGCCCGGCCCCGAAGAGTGCGAGACCGGCGGCCGAGCGGCCGGTACGGCCGGCGAGCGCGACCGTGTCGCCGGCACGGGCAGCGGACCGGAGCAGCGGCGCGCGGCCTTCGAGGTCGCCGAGGACCGTCACCGCCACGACGACCTGACCGGCCTGCACGAGGTCGCCACCGACCACGCCCGCACCGATCTCCTCCGCCGCTTCCCCGATCCCGGCGGAGATCTCGTCGAGGACGGCGATGGGAGTGTCGGGCGGGCAGCCCAGCCCGACCAGGAAGGCGGTGGGACGGGCCCCCATCGCGGCGACGTCCGCGCCGTTCTGGGCGACGGCCTTACGGCCCACCTGGCGTGGAGTGGACCAGTCGAAACGAAAGTGCCTGCCTTCGACGAGCATGTCCGTCGACACTGCGACACGCCCGTCTCCGGCCGCGACGACCGCGGCGTCGTGGCCCGGTCCGACGAGGGTGGTGTCGGGTTGCCGCCGTCCGGCGACGGCACGGGAGATGGCGGGAAATTCGCCGACGTCGGCGACGGTGGGTCCGGTCGGATCTGACACGGTGACAGGCGCCTCTTTCTCGGTCGGCGACAGCGACGGGACGCCGAGCGCCCTGCTAGGTTCGATTCACGCTACCGTTGCCCGCCCGAGAGACCCCACGCTGGACGCCATGACAGACAACTCCCCCACGCCCGATCCCGACGAGTCCGTCGCAACGACGAACAACCCCGCACGCCGCCATCCTGCTCTCATCGCCACCGCGATCGCACTGCCGGTCGCGCTGCTGGTGGGCATCGTCGTGGCCGCGGTCGTCGTGACACGGTCGCCGGTGACCTCACCGGTAGGGCTCGGCCCCGTCCCCGCACCCGACGCCGAATCCGAGTCGTGCACGGCACTGCTCGAGGCGCTACCGGAGGATCTCGGTGACTACTCGCGTGCCGAACTCGCCGACCCGGCGCCGGTGGGGGCGGCTGCCTGGCAGTCCGCCGAGGGCGGAGAGGTCGTGCTGCGGTGCGGCCTCGAACGGCCGGACGAGTTCGATCAGGCCTCGGCGTTGCAGGTCGTCGACGACGTGCAGTGGTTCGAGGTGTCCGGCGCGGAACAGGGCATCGACGCAAGCACCTGGTTCGTGGTCGATCGCCCGGTCTATCTCGCGCTGACCGTGCCGAACGGATCGGGTCCGACACCGCTGCAAGACATTTCGGCTGCAGTGTCTACGACCCTGCCTCAGCAGGCCATCGACCCCGCCCCGGTCGGCGGCCCCTGAGGAAGGCGCGATCAGTCGGCCAGCATCGTGCCGGTCTGCTGGAAGCGCTGATGGAACGAGAACGCTTCGCCGAGCAGGTGCGGAGTGTGACCCGATCCGGGCGCCGCTTCGGCCCGCTCGACGTAGTCGTGGAGCTCGGCCTGGAACGCGGGGTGGGCGCACCGGTCGATGACCACCCGGGACCGGCGACGAGGCGACAGACCCCGGAGGTCCGCCAGCCCCTGCTCGGTGACGATCACCTGCACGTCGTGTTCGGTGTGGTCCACGTGGGGCACCATCGGCACGATCGACGAGATCGCGCCGCCGCGGGCCGTGGACGGGCTCATGAAGATCGACAGGTATCCGTTGCGAGCGAAGTCGCCGGAGCCACCGATACCGTTCATGATCCTGCTGCCCATGACGTGCGTGGAGTTCACATTCCCGTAGATGTCGGCCTCGAGCATCCCGTTCATACCGATGACGCCGAGCCGCCGGACGATCTCCGGGTGGTTACTGATCTCCTGGGGACGCAGCACGATGTGCTCGCGATAGAAGTCGATGTTGCGGACGAATTCGTCGAGTCCCGCCGCGGAGAGCGCGAACGCGGTGGCCGATGCGTAGCGGACGGTTCCGTCCTTGATCAACTGCAGCATGCCGTCCTGGACGACCTCGGAGTAGCACGTCAAACCCCGGTAGGGTCCGCGCGAAAGTCCGCCGAGCACCGCGTTGGCGACATTGCCGACGCCGGACTGCAGCGGCAGCAGCGTGTCGGCGGGCAGACGTCCCGCGCGCACCTCGTAGTCGAAGAACTCGAGTACGTGCGCGGCGATCGCCTCGCTCGTCGCGTCCGGGGCGGTCAACGGGGTCGCGCTGTCCGGCGCGGCGGTCTCGACGACTGCGACGACCCGCGCCGGATCGACCCGGAAGTACGGCTGTCCGATCCGGTCCTTGACATCGGTGAGCTGGATGGGTTTGCGGTGCGGCGGGAGAGCGGTGCCGTAGTAGATGTCGTGGCATCCGTCCAGCGCCTCCGGGATCCAGGAGTTGACCTCGAGGATGATCTTCTCGGCGACGTCGAGCCAGGTCTTGCTGTTGCCCACCGAGGTGGCCGGGATCAGTTCACCCGATTCGGTGATGCCCGCGATTTCGACGACTGCGACATCGACGTGGCCGTAGTAGCCCTGCCACACCTGCTGGGCGACGTGGGACAGATGGATGTCCACGTAGTCCATCCGGCCGTCGTTGATCTTGCCGCGTGCGGTAGGCTCGGCCTGGTAGGGCATGCGCAATGCGATGCCGTCTACCTCCGAGAGCAGACGCTCGGTCTCCGACGCCACCGAGGCGCCGGTGAGCAGATTGATCGTGAAGTCGTCGCCGGCGGCGCGCGCACGACGGATGCGGTCGGCCAGCGCGGGGGTGACGACCTTCGGGGTCCCGGCACTCGCGAAACCGCTGATCGCGACCGTGTTTCCGGGGCGTATGTACTGCACAGCCTGCTCCGCGGAGATGACCTTGGCCCGGTATCCCTCGTGGTGGATCCGGGACGCGGCCGGTGACGGCACGGACGCAGAAAGCTGTGTTTGCATAGCGAACAGATTAGCCCCGACAACGAAGCGACCGTCACAGTCGTCGGATCCGAGGGACGCGGACCACTGCGTCCGCCGACGCGATCGTGACCACGCGGATCAACGAAGCTCACCCCGAAACGCTTGTCTCCCAGCCACTTCGAAACTTCCCGGATCGAACACCACGGAAGCGCACCCGGCGGGGCGCTGCCGCGTAACGATTCGGCGCCGGCGCTCGTTCGCCGCCCCGACGCCGCCGCTCGACGGATGATACTGCCCGCTCGTCGCGCGGATCCGACGAATCCGGCGCGGCACTTCGGCCAGTGGTGTCACCGCACTGCGGCACGATGGCTCCATGAGCACCGCAACCACCGACCTGCGCGACGAAGCCGAGCGACTGCTCCGCGGACTCGCCGGGCCGAGCGCCCGACTGCGCGACGACCAATGGACCGCGATCGAAGCCCTCGTCGTCGCGCGACGGCGCGCGCTGGTCGTCCAGCGCACCGGCTGGGGCAAATCCGCGGTGTACTTCATTTCCGCCAAGCTGCTCCGCGCGCACGGGCACGGCCCGACAGTCATCGTCTCGCCGCTGCTCGCGCTGATGCGCAACCAGGTGGAGGCCGCCGAACGTGCCGGCGTCCGCGCCGCGACCATCAACTCCGGCAACATGACGGAGTGGGACGAGATCCATCAGCGGATCGCCGACGGCGCAGTCGATGTGCTGCTCGTCAGCCCCGAGCGACTCAACAACCCCGACTTCCGCGACCGGGTGCTGCCGTCACTCGCGCGGGATGCGGGTCTCGTGGTCGTCGACGAGGCGCACTGCGTGTCCGACTGGGGTCACGACTTCCGCCCCGACTACCGGCGCATCCGCACGCTCGTCGCCGAACTCGGCGAGGGCATCCCGGTGCTCGCCACAACCGCCACGGCCAACGACCGCGTGGTGTCGGATGTTGCGGCCCAGCTCGGCGTCGGGGAAGGGACCGACGGGGACGGAGCCGGCCGGACGCTGATTCTGCGCGGCGGACTGGATCGGCCGTCGCTGCACCTGTCGGTCGTGCGGATCGCGGAGCCGGCTCGGCGCGCGGCGTGGCTCGCCCAGCACCTGCACGAGCTGCCCGGTTCGGGCATCGTCTATGCGTTGACGGTGTCCGCTGCGCGCGACCTCGCCGCGCTGCTCGCCGATCACGGGCACACCGTGGCCGCCTACACGGGTCAGACCGACACTGCCGAGCGAGAACAGCTCGAGGCCGATCTCCTGGCCAACCGGGTCAAGGCCCTCGTGGCGACGTCGGCGCTGGGGATGGGGTTCGACAAGCCCGACCTCGGATTCGTCGTCCATCTCGGCGCCCCGTCCTCCCCCATCTCGTACTACCAGCAGGTCGGGCGTGCGGGCCGGTCGACCGACCGCGCGGAGGTGATCTTGCTGCCCGGCAGCGAGGACAGGCAGATCTGGCAGTGGTTCGCGTCCGTCGCGTTCCCCGAGGAGTCGCTTGTGCGCCGGGTCGTCGAGGCACTCGACGCCGAGCGCCCACTGTCCACGCAGGCACTCGAACCGAGGGTCGACCTGAACCGGTCGCGTCTGGAGATGGTGCTCAAGGTCCTCGACGTCGACGGCGCGGTGCGCCGGGTGAAGGGCGGTTGGGTTTCCACCGGGATGCACTGGGAGTACGACGCGGACCGGTACGCCCGCCTCGAGCAGGCCCGCGCCGCCGAGCAGCAGGCGATGCTCGACTACGAGCGGACCTCCGAGTGCCGGATGGTCTTTCTCCGTCGCCAACTCGACGATCCGGAGCTGAGCGCGGACACCCCCGGATGCGGCCGATGCGACAACTGCGCCGGCCCGCGCTGGACGGACGCGGTCGACGACGCCGAGGTCGCACGGACCAGGCAGCGTCTCGAGCGGCCCGGAATCGATCTTCCGCCGCGCAAACAATGGCCGACCGGGATGACCACCCTGGGAGTGTCCCTGTCGGGTCGGATCACCGACGGACCGGAGCCGGGCCGGGTGCTGGGAAGGCTGTCCGACCTCGGCTGGGGGCCGCGGCTGCGCGCTCTGCTCGACGGACCGGACGCGCCCGCCCCCGACGCGGTGGTGAAGGCGTCGATCGCCGTGCTGGCGGCCTGGGACTGGACGGAGCGACCCACGGCGGTGATGGCCGTCGAGTCGCCGACGCACCCGACTCTGGCCTCGACGCTCGCCTCCGAACTCGCCCGAATCGGACGATTGCAAGATCTCGGTTTATTACGACAGCGAGCGGGGCATCCACCCGTGACGGCTGCGAACTCCGCATACCGGATCGCCGCGCTCGTCGATGCATGGGAAGAACCGGATCTCGCCGGAGTGCGCGGTCCGATCCTTCTTGTCGACGCGGTGACCGACACCGGCTGGACGCTCACGATGGCGGCGCGAACCCTCGCCGCTGCGGGAGCCGATTCGGTGTTGCCCTTTGCGCTCGCAAGCCCGAAGTAATCGTCCCCCGGCGCGGCGATGCTACCGAAATGTGGCGGGCATCACAACACACGCCTCACCTGCACGGAATGGAGGGTTTCGAGAGGGAATCAGGCCAAAGGGGTGATTTCGACATCGAGACTTGTTAGGTTTGGAGCACTTATGAAGCCCGTTACGGAAAGAAGTACCCCGTCCACTGGACCGGCTGAATTGAGTTTTCGAAGCCCGCGGATCGCCGACGGAACACGGATATGGCAGATTGCCCGCGATTCCGAGGTGCTCGACGTCAATTCGGGTTATGCGTATGTATTGTGGTGCCGCGATTTCGCCGAGACCTCGGTGATCGCCGCCGACGAATACGACCGCCCCGTCGGATTCGTCACCGGTTACCGTCGGCCCGAGTCGCCGCAGACGCTGTTCGTCTGGCAGGTGGCCGTCGATGCTGATCAGCGCGGTCGCGGTGTGGCAGGACAGATGCTCGACACCCTGCTCGACCGCCTGCGCCCGTCGGGCGTGACGCGGCTGGAAACTACGGTCAGCCCCGACAACAGTGCGTCGATCGCGATGTTCACCGCACTGGCCCGCCGGCGCGGAACACACATCACGCGAACCGACTTGTTCGCACCCGATGATTTTCCTGATTCACATCTGGCAGAGGATCTTTACACGATCGGCGAGTGATTCGGCGCAGATTTGCCGCCGAATTCTCCGACCGTCGAAATTTATACAGGAGGACCACACTTCATGACCATCCTGGAGCATAAGCCCGAGGCCGCAGAAAACATCGATATTTTCCAGCATCTCGAATCGGAGGTCCGCAGCTACAGCCGCGCCTGGCCCACCGTATTCGACAAGGCGTCCGGATCGTGGATTCGCAGCGTGGACGGCAAGGACTATCTCGACTTCTTCGCCGGAGCCGGTGCGCTCAACTACGGCCACAACAATCCCGTGCTCAAGTCGGCCCTCGTCGACTACATCATGGGCGACGGGATCACCCACGGACTCGATATGGAGACCGTCGCCAAGCGTGAACTCCTCGAGACGTTCGAACGCGTGATCCTGAAGCCGCGCGGACTCGACTACAAGGTCCAGTTCCCCGGCCCGACCGGCACCAACAGTGTCGAGGCGGCACTGAAGCTGGCACGTAAGGTCACCGGACGCGAGTCGATCATCAACTTCACCAACGCGTTCCACGGCATGACGCTCGGAGCGCTGTCGGTGACCGGCAACTCGATGAAGCGAGCCGGCGCGGGTGTCCCGCTGGTGCACGCGACACCGATGCCGTTCGACAACTACTTCAACGGGGTTACCGAAGACTTCCAGTGGTTCTCGCGGGTCCTCGACGACTCCGGCAGCGGACTGAACCGCCCCGCCGCGGTCATCGTCGAGACCGTGCAGGGCGAAGGCGGCGTGAATGTGGCACGCCCGGAATGGCTTCGCGCTCTGGCGGACCTCTGCGCGGAGCGCGAGATCCTGCTCATCGTCGACGACGTCCAGATGGGCTGTGGCCGTACCGGTGCCTTCTTCTCGTTCGAGGAAGCCGGCATCACGCCCGACATCGTCACGCTGTCGAAGTCGATCGGTGGTTACGGCATGCCACTCGCCCTGACCCTGTTCAAGCGCGAACTCGACGTGTGGGGCCCGGGCGAGCACAACGGCACGTTCCGCGGCAACAACCCGGCCTTCGTCACCGCGGCCGCCGCGCTGAACCACTACTGGAACGACGACAAGCTCGAACGCGAGACCCTGCGCAAGGGCGAGCGGATCCGTCAGACCTTCATGAACCTGTCCGACATGTTCGACGGTGTGTCCACCCGTGGACGCGGCCTGGTGCAGGGCCTGGTCTTCGACGACCCGGCCGATGCCCAGAAGGTGTGCAAGCTGGCATTCGACGAAGGCCTGCTCGCCGAGACGTCGGGTCCGTCCGACCAGGTCGTCAAGCTGCTGCCGCCGCTGACCATCTCCGACGACGAACTCGAGTTCGGCCTGAACATCCTCGCCGAGGCGACCGCCAAGGTCCGCGCCTGAGTTCGACCGAATCCTACTGAGACAGAAGGACTTCCACTTCACCATGATCGTACGCACCACCGAGGAAATCACCGGCACCGAGCGCGACGTCACCTCGGAAGACGGACAGTGGCGCAGCAAGCGCATCGTATTGGCCGGCGACAAGGTCGGATTCTCGTTCCACGAGACGACCATCGAGCCCGGAACCGTCAACGCGTTCCACTACGCCAACCACATCGAGGCCGTGTGGCTCGTGGAGGGCACCGGCAAGCTGTACGACCTCGACAACGACAAGGTGTACGACCTCGCTCCCGGCTCGATGTACCTGCTCGACGGGCACGAACGTCACCGCGTGGAGCCCGAGACCCGCATGCGCATGCTGTGCGTGTTCAATCCTCCCGTGACCGGACGTGAGGTCCACGACGAGAACGGGGTCTACCCGCTCGTGGTGGAATCTGCCTGACAGAACTGCCGGGACCGTACCGACGTGACCGATGCGGGACGGACGCTTAGAGTCGACACCATGACCTCCGAGCGTCCGTCCCGCATTGCCGTCGGCCCGAGCCTCGAGCCCGCCTTCGCCCGCGCGGTCACCAGCGGCGGCGGCACCGTCTGCGCGCTCGACGAGTGCCCCGACGCCCTCGTCTGGACGGGCGGACACGAGACGTTTCCCGCCGTTCTGCCGGCTTCGGTGCGCTGGGTGCAGCTACCGGCGGCGGGAGTCGAGAACTGGCTTACCGAAGGAATCATCAAGGCGCATCCCCAGGTGACGTGGAGCTCGGCCGCCGGGGCGTACGCCGCCACTGTTGCCGAGCACGAGGTGATGTTCCTGCTCGCCGGCGTGCGGGCGCTGCCCGACCACCTCGCCGCGACCTCGTGGACGCCCGGAGACTTCTATCCCCGCCTGGGAACCCTGCGCGGCGCCACCGTGGGCATCATCGGCACGGGGGGCATCGGTCGTGCCCTGATTCCGATGCTCGCCGCACTCGGCGCCCAGAGTCTCGCGGTCACTCGCACCGGCCGTCCGGTGCCCGGAGCCGTGGAAACCTTCCCCGTCGAACGCATCGACGAACTCTGGCCTCTGGCAGATCATTTCGTGATCGCAGCCCCGGCGACGTCCGAGACCGAGCGGCTGATCGGCGCGGAAGAACTGTCCTCGATGAAGCCGACCGCGTGGCTCGTCAACGTGGCCCGCGGCAACCTGATCGATACGGACGCCCTCGTCGACGCCCTGACCCGGGGCACGATCGCCGGGGCCGGCCTCGACGTCACCGACCCCGAGCCCCTGCCCGACGGTCATCCACTGTGGTCACTGCGCAACGCGATGATCACTCCCCACGATTCCAATCCCCCCGCTCTGCGAGTCCCCGCCTATGTCGAGCACGTCACCGAGAACATCACGCGATTCGCCTCGGGCCTCGAGCCGCTGGCCGTGATCGATCCCCGCGCCGGCTATTGAGAACCGATCCACTTTTCACCGATCCTCTTGCGGTGCGGTATCTTCCGCACCTTCGGCTTCGTCCCGCTCGGCCCACTCGAGGAGAGTTCCGAGCGAGAACACCGCGTCGTCGATACCGGCGTGCAGGTCGCCGAGACGCGCGAACCGGCTCGGTACCGTGTCCATCCTGAGGTCCTGCGGTTCGACGTCGTCGATTTCGTCCCACGTCACCGGGGTCGACACCGTCGCCTCCGGGACTCCCCGCACCGAATACGCGCTCGCGATCGTA
>NZ_JAUZMZ010000162.1:0-10151 GCF_036327435.1 Rhodococcus chondri
CGGAGTTGCGGAGCCCGCCGAGGTCGAACGCCGCCGCCGGCTGGTTCTGGAACACCAGAGCCACCTGGAACAGCGGGTTCCGCGACGTAGAGCGCTCGACATCGAGTGCTTCGACGAGCCGTTCGAACGGGATGTCCGCGTGCCCGAAGGCACCCAGGTCGACCTCCTTGGTCCGGGCGAGCAGATCCGCGAAGCTCTCGTCGGCGGACACCGCCGTACGCAACACCAGGGTGTTGACGAACATGCCGACCAGATCGTCGAGCGCCGCATCACCGCGGCCGGCCACCGGGGCACCCACCGCGATGTCGTCGCCGCCTGACAGGCGTGCCAACAACAGTGCCAGCGCAGCGTGCACGACCATGAACGGGGTGACGCCGCGTTCTGCGGCGAGCCGGTCGATACCGGCCCGGATCTCGGAGGGCACGCTCAGCCGGTGGGTCAGGCCGCGGTGCGAAAGCACAACGGGCCGGGGCCGATCCGTCGGCAACGTCACCTCGTCGGGCGTCCCGGCGAGCGCGCCCGTCCAGTACGTCAGCTGCTGCGTCAGCAGCGACTGCGGATCGGATTCGTCGCCGAGGACGTCACGCTGCCAAAGGCTGTAGTCGACGTACTGGACGGGCAGCGGTGTCCACGACGGCGCACCGCCCTGCGATCGCGCCGCGTAGGCCACCACGACATCGCGGGTCAACGGTGCGATCGAGAACCCGTCCGAGGCGATGTGATGCGCCACGAACACCAGCACGTGTTCTGTCGCGCCGATCCGGAGCAGCGCGACCCGCACCGGTACCGCCGCCGCGACGTCGAACCCGGTCGACACGAGCTCGGTGACCCGGGCCAGGGCCTGTTCTTCGGTGACGGTTTCGGGCTCGAGCGACAGGCGGGCGCGATCGGGTGCGAGCACGAGCTGCACGCCGGTGCCGTCCACCTCCGGATACACGGTGCGCAGCACCTCGTGCCGGGCCACGACGTCGTTGACGGCCAGTTGCAGCGCCGGCACGTCGAGCGTGCCCGACAGCCGGATCGCGACCGGGATGTTGTACGCGGCCGAGTCCGGATCGAACCGGTTGAGGAACCACATCCGGGTCTGGGCCAGCGACAACGGGATTCGCTCCGGCCGCGGCTGCGGCACGAGCGCCGCGCGGCCACCACCGCCGGTGTGCGATTCGAGGCGCGCAGCAAGCGCCTGCACCGTCGTCGCCTCGAACAGCAGCCGGACGGGCACAACGGCGTCGAGAGCCGCACCCAGGCGCGCGACGACCTGCGTCGCGACCAGCGAGTTGCCACCCAGTCCGAAGAAGTCGTCGTCCACGCCGACGCGCCCGAGCCCGAGTACCTCGGCGAACACACCCGCGACGATCTCCTCCACAGGGGTGGACGGCGCCCGGAACTCACGCGCCTCGAACACCGGTGCGGGCAGAGCCTTACGGTCGAGCTTGCCGGACGGATTCAGCGGGAACTCGTCGAGCACGACGAACGCCGAGGGCATCATGTACGACGGCAAGCGCTCGGCCAGCGATTCCCGCGCGTCTTCGAGGTCGAATGCGCCCGCGCCGGCCGGCACCACATAGGCGACGAGTTGCTCACCGGTCGGCGTGTCGACGACGACGACCGCCGCCGAGATGACCGCGTCGTCGGCGAGCAGCGCGGTCTCGATCTCCCCGAGCTCGATCCGCTGACCACGGAACTTGACCTGGAAGTCGGTGCGTCCGATGTAGACGAGTTCACCGTCTGCCCAGTAGACGAGGTCACCCGTCCGGTACATCCGAGCCCCGGCGACACTCCCGGTGGCGAACGGGTCCGCCACGAACCGGTCGCTCGTCAGATCCACCCGTCCGTGGTAGCCCCGGGCCAGTTGCACACCCGACAGGTACAGCTCACCCGGCACACCGTCCGGAACGGGGTTCAACCGCGAGTCGAGTACGTACACCTTCGAATTCCACTGCGGCACACCGATCGGAACCGCACCCGCGTCCGTCGGCTCGGCACGGCGGTAGGTGATCGAGACCGCCGCCTCGGTGGGGCCGTACAGGTTGTGCAGGCCCGCGTCGCTGATCCGGGCGAACGCGTCTGCCGTCGCAGCGGGCAGGGCCTCGCCGATGACGAACACGTCGCGCAGACCGGCCACGTCGTCCGCGGTGACCGCCGAGACGAACACCGACAGCATCGACGGCACGAAATCGGTGACCGTCACCCCCGCCGACCGGAGCCGCTCCGCGAGATAGTGCGGGTCGCGGTGCCCGTCCGGGGTGGCGACCACGAGAGTGGCCCCCACTCGCAGCGGCAGGAAGAAGCCCCACAGCGACACGTCGAACGTCGTCGCGGTTTTCTGCAGGTACACGTCCGACTCCGTGAACCGGTACTCGCCCTGCATCCATTCCATCTGGTTGGCGATCGCGCCGTGCGGGACGGACACACCCTTGGGACGCCCGGTCGAGCCGGATGTGAAGATCACGTACGCCGCGTTGTCGGGCCGCACCACGCCGAGCCGCTCCGAGTCGTCGAGCGGATCGGACGATGTTCCCGAGAGGTCGAGCGTGTCGAGGAGCAGCACGGTGCGTCCGGCAGCGACCTCGAAACCGTCGCGCGCGGTACCGAGCACCGCCACCGGGTCCGCCGCGTCGAGGATGTACGCGATACGTTCCGCCGGATGATCGGGGTCGACCGGCACATAGGCACCGCCGGCACGGAGCACCGCGTACATGCCGATCACCAGCTCGAGCGACCGCCGCATCGCCAGTGCCACCCGGGAATCCGGACGAACTCCGATCGAAATCAGGTGACGGGCAAGAACATTCACCCGCGCATCGAGTTCGGCGTAGGTGAGCAGGTCGCCTTCGCAGTCCAGCGCGATCGCATCGGGCGTGAGGAGGACCTGCCGGTCGAAACCGTCGAGCAGCAGCTCGTCTCCGGTCTCGTGTCCGGTCCGATTGCGCGTATCGAGCAGTTCGGCGCGTTCGGCGGTGTCGAGCACCGCGATGTCACCGACGATCGCCGTGGTATCGGCGGTCACCGCTTCCAGTGTCCGCACGAATCGCTCGGCGAATCGAACAATCGTCGCCTCGTCGAACAGATCGGTGGCGTACTGGATCTCGACCGCCGCGCCGGCCGACTCACCGCTCTCACCGAACAGCTCGGCGATCGCGACCTGCAGGTCGAATTTGACCAGATGGGTCTCGGTCTCGATCGGGGCGACGGACAGACCTGCGAGCTCGAGCGCCGTCCGATTCATGTTCTGGAAGAACAACGCCACCTGGAACAGGGGATGCCGGCCCTGCGAGCGCACAGGATCGAGCACCTCCACGAGCCGCTCGAACGGCACGTCCGCGTGGGCGAACGCACCGAGGTCGGTGGACTTGACCCGCGCGAGCAGTTCGGCGAAGGTTTCGCCGCCGTCGATCTCGGTGCGCAGCACCAGCGTGTTGACGAACATGCCGACGAGATCGTCGAGTGCAGCGTCGCCGCGACCGGCGATCGGGGCACCGATCACGATGTCGTCGGTGCCGGACAACCGGGCCAGCAGCCCGGCCAGCGCGGCATGGACCACCATGAACGGCGTGACGTGCTGCGCCCGCGCGACCCGCCCGATCGCGTCCTGCAGATCTGCGGGAATCGAGAACGTGTATGCCGCACCATGATTGGACGCGACTGCCGGACGGGGGCGGTCGCTCGGCAGATCCAGCTGGTCGGGGATGCCGGAGAGCCGCCCACGCCAGTAGTCGAGTTGGCGGGCGAGCACCGACTCGGGATCGGATTCGGTGCCGAGTACCTCTTGCTGCCACAACGTGAAGTCCGTGTACTGCACCGGCAGCGGAGTCCACGCCGGAGCCTCGCCGCGCGTGCGCGCTGCGTACGCAACCATCACGTCGCGGGTCAGCGGCGCCATCGAGAAGCCGTCCGCGGCGATGTGATGCACCGAGAACACCAGGATGTGTTCGGAGCCGGTGAGCTGCAGCAGTGCGGCACGCACCGGAACCTGTGCTGTGACATCGAATCCGGCGTCGATGATCTCGGTGACCACCGAGTACACCGAGTCCGGCGTCACGGGGCGCAGGACCAACTCGACCGCGGCATCGGCAGCCGGAAGCACGACCTGATGGCCGCCGCCGTCCACCTCCGGGTACACCGTACGCAGAACCTCGTGCCGGGCCACGACGTCGGCGACCGCTGCCCGCAGCGCCGCCACATCGAGCGCGCCCGACAATCGGACGGCAACCGGGATGTTGTTGACCGCCGATTCGGGATCGAACCGGTTGAGGAACCACATGCGGGACTGGGCCGACGACAGCGGGATCCGCTCGGGACGCGGCTGCGGAATCAGCGGCGCACGTCGGCCGTCACCGGCGCGGGCCTCGACCCGCGCCGCGAGCGCCGACACCGTCGATTCCTCGAACAGCACCCGCACCGGAACCTCGGTGTCGAGGGCGGCCCCGAGCCTCGCCGCGACCTGCGTCGCAACGAGGGAGTTGCCACCGAGCGCGAAGAAGTCGTCGTCGGCGCCGATCCGGTCGATTCCGAGTACCTCCGCGAAGGTCGCCGCCACGATCTCCTCGACCGGCGTGGCGGGCGCCCGGAACTCGCGCACCTCGAACACCGGCGCCGGAAGCGCCTTGCGGTCCAGCTTCCCGTTCGCGCTGAGCGGGAACCCGTCGAGCACGGTCAGCACGTCCGGCACCATGTACGCCGGCAGCCGGGTACCGACGGCGGCCTTGACCCCCTCGACGTCGACGACCGAACCCTCGGCGGCCACGACGTAGGCCACCAGCTGCTGTCCCAGATCGCTGTCGTGAACCAGCACGACCGCCTGAGCGATCTGCGGCAGTTCCGTCAGAGCCGTCTCGATCTCCCCGAGCTCGATGCGCAGTCCGCGGACCTTCACCTGGAAGTCGGTGCGTCCGACGTACACCAGCTCACCGGGCTCGACCGTGGACCACGACACCAGGTCACCCGTGCGGTACATTCGCGCCCCCGGTGCCGGGGAATACGGATCGGCGACGAACCGCTCCGCGGACAGGTCCGGACGCCGCACGTAACCCCGTGCCAGCTGTACCCCGGAGAGGTACAACTCGCCCGCGACCCCCGCAGGGACCGGGCGAAGCCGACCGTCGAGGACGTACACGCTGGTGTTCCACACCGGCGCACCGATCGGCACCCTCGCCACGTCGGCGTCGGTGACCTCGTGGAACGTCACGTCCACCGCCGCTTCGGTCGGACCGTACAGGTTGTGCACGGCGACACCTGCCCCGAGCGTGCGCATCCGCGCCGCGACCGGCGCGGGCAGAGCCTCACCGGACGCGAAGACGTACCGCAACGCGGAGCGTTCCGCAGCGGCCGGTTCGGCGACGAAGGCGGCAAGCATCGACGGCACGAAGTGCACCACCGTGACGCCGGCGTGTGCGATCAGCGTCGCCAGGGCGGCCGGATCGCGATGCACGTCGGGCGCGGCGACGACCAGTTGCGCGCCGATCTGCAACGGCCAGAAGAACTCCCACACCGACACGTCGAAGGTGGCGGGTGTCTTCTGCAGGACCACGTCGTCGGAGGTCAGCCCGTACTGTGCCTGCATCCACTCCAGGCGGTTGACGATCGCCCCGTGCGCAACCGCCACGCCCTTGGGCCGGCCGGTCGATCCCGACGTGAAGATCACATACGCGATGTTGTCCGGCCGCAGCGGTGCGGTCCGTTCCGCATCGGTGACCGGCGCCTCCGAGAACCCGGACACGTCGAGCACGTCGAGCAGCACGACATCCCGGCCAGTGGCGAACCCGTCGCGGCCGGTGGACAGCACGAGGACCGGGTCGGCGGTGTCCAGGACGTACTCGTTGCGTTCGGCAGGCTGATCCGGGTCGACGGGCAGGTAGGCGCCACCGGCGACCGTGACCGCGTACATGCCTACCAGCAGGTCGGTCGAGCGCCGCATCGCCAGCCCCACCAGCGAATCGGGACCGACGCCCTGCGTGATCAGGTGCCGCGCCAGGCGGTGCACCCTCGACGCGAATTGCCGGTAGGTGAGCGTGGTGTCGCCGAACACGACCGCCGGTGCATCCGGGGTCCGTGCCGCTTGTGCCTCGAACATGTCCACGAGCGTCGCCGTGGCATCCACGTCGTGCGCGGTGTCGTTCCACTGCTCGAGGATCGTGGTGCGCTCGGCGGTGTCGAGTACCGGCACATCGCCGACCTGCACCTCCGGATCGGTGACGACGGCGGTGAGTACCCGCACGAACCGCTGTGCCAGCAGGGCAATTGTCGGCTGGTCGAACAGGTCGGTCGCGTACGTGATGCCGGCATGGATCCCGGCCGGGGAACCGTCCTCGTCGAACGTGTCCGACAGCACGACCTGGAGATCGAACTTCGCGTAGCGGTTCTCTGCCTGAACTCCGGACACCGTCAGCCCGGGCAGTTCGAAGCTCGACTGCCCCAGGTTCTCGAAGGTCAGCATCACCTGGAACAGCGGATGCCGGGCCTGCGAGCGTGGTGGGTCGAGGACCTCGACGAGCCGTTCGAACGGGACGTCCGCGTGCCCGAACGCACCGAGGTCGGTGTCCTTGACCCGCGTCAGCAGGTCGGTGAACGACTCACCGCCGTCGATCCGGGTGCGCAGCACCAGGGTGTTGACGAACATGCCGATCAGGTCGTCGAGCGCGGCCTCTCCGCGTCCGGCCACGGGCGTACCGATCGCGATGTCGTCGCTGCCCGACATGCGGGCCAGCACGGCCGCCAACGCGGCGTGTACCACCATGAAGGGGGTGACGCCGCTGCGGCGGGCCAGGTCGGCGATACCGGCCTGCACATCGGCGCCGATCCCGAAGTGGTGGTCGCGGCCCTCGTACGACGCGACCGCCGGACGCGGGCGGTCGCCGGGCAGATCGAGCTGATCCGGCGCTCCTTCGAGCGCAGCGGTCCAGTAGCCGAGCTGCTCGGCGATCAGCGAGTGCGGATCGTCCTCGGAGCCGAGGACCTCACGCTGCCACAGCGTGTAGTCGGCGTACTGCACGGTCAACGGAGTCCACGAGGGGAACTCGCCGCGGCTGCGCGCGGCGTACGCGACCATCACGTCGCGAGTCAGCGGTCCCATCGAGAAACCGTCCGCCGTGATGTGATGCGCCACGAACACCAGGACGTGCTCGCCCGGTGCGACCCGCAGCAGTTCGGCGCGCAGTGGCACGCCGGCGGTGACATCGAATCCTGTTCCGACCGAGTCGAAGACCCGCTCGAGTGCCTCCGCTTCGGACACCTCGATCGGTGCCAGGGCGATACGGGACTGCGAAGCGGGCAGGATTACCTGTGCCCCAGCGCCGTCGACTTCCGGGTACACGGTCCGGAGGGTTTCGTGACGGGCGATCACGTCGTTCACCGCGGCTTCGAGTGCCGACGGGTCGAGATCGCCCGTCAAGCGGATCGCGACGGGAACGTTGTAGGCCGCGGAGTCCGGGTCGAAGCGGTTGAGGAACCACATCCGGGACTGCGCGGTGGACAACGGGATCCGCTCGGGTCGCGGACGTGCCGTCAGCGGCGCCCTGCCACCCGCACCGGCATGCTGCTCGGCGACGGCGGCGAAGGCGGCAACGGTCGGCGCCTCGAACAGGGTGCGCACCGGTATCCGGGTGTCGAGTTCGCTGCCGATCCTCGATACCACCTGGGTGGCGACGAGCGAGTTGCCGCCGAGGGCGAAGAAGTCGTCGTCGAGTCCCACACGGTCGAGCCCGAGGACGTCACCGAAGACGGAGGCGACAACTTCTTCGACCGCCGTGGTGGGGGCGCGGAACTCACGAACCGCGAGCACCGGTTCGGGCAGTGCGCGGCGGTCGAGCTTGCCGGAGTGGTTCAACGGCAGCTCCGCGAGCACCATCACGACGTCCGGAACCATGTACCGCGGCACCGACGCGGAGACCGCTTCACGAACAGCGTCGACATCGACGGCATTGCCCGGCGTCGGCACCACGTAGGCCACGAGCTGCTGGCCGAACTCTCCGTCGTGCACCACGACGACGGCCTGCCCGATCTCGGCCAGATCCGTCAGCGCCGTCTCGATCTCGCCGAGTTCGATGCGCAGGCCGCGCACCTTCACCTGGAAGTCGGTGCGGCCGAGGTAGTCGAGGGTTCCGTCGGAAAGCCTGCGCACCAGGTCGCCGGTGCGGTAGAGGCGTGCGCCGGATCCGGGTTGCGCGAACGGATCCGCGACGAAGCGTTCCGCCGTCAGGTCGGGGCGGCCGAGGTAGCCCCTCGCCACCTGGACACCCGCGAGGTACAACTCGCCGGGAACCCCGACCGGCACCGGGTGCAGACGCGCGTCGAGAACGTACGCGCGGGTGCCTCGGATGGGGCTTCCGATGGGAACGGACGCGGCTTCCTCGGAGACACAACGGAACACCGTCGAAGTGACGGTGACCTCGGTGGGCCCGTAGGTGTTGTCGAGCACCGCACCGGATCGAGAGACGAAGCGCGCGACGAGTTCCGGGGGCAGCGCCTCGCCACCGACGGACAGATACCGCAGCGACTGCGGCAGGGCCAGCCCATCGTCGGCCAGGAACAGAGCGAGCATCGACGGGACGAATTCGAGAATGCACACGTCCCAGCGTCGGGACACCTCGACGAGATACTCGGGGTCACGATGACCGCCGGGATCGGCGACGACCAGCCGGGCACCGACCTGCAGCGGATAGAACAACTCCCACACGGAGGCATCGAAGGTGATCGGGGTCTTGTGCAGCGCGGTGTCCCCGGGGCCCAGGTCGTAACGCTCGGCCATCCACGCCATCTGGTTGACGACCGACCGGTGCGACACCGCGACGCCCTTCGGACGGCCGGTCGAGCCGGACGTGAAGATGACGTACGCCGTGTTGTCGGGTCGCAGCTCACCGCGCAGGTCGGCAGCGGTGACCGGATTCCGGGGCACCGAGTGGAGATCCAGGGAGGCGACGTCCACCGCGGCGATCTGCGGAGGTAGGGCGTCGCGGTCGGATGCGGTCGTCAGCACCAGCAGCGGAGCCGCGATCTCGAGAACGTACGACGTGCGTTCGAGCGGATGCTCCGGGTCCAGTGGCACGTAGCCGCCACCGGCGCGCAGGATTGCGTAGATCGCGAGAAGCATGTCCGAGGACCGGCTCATGCACACGCCGACGAGCGTCTCGGGCGCGACACCGCGTTCGATGAGCACGCGGGCGAGTGCATCGACTCGGCGGTCGAATTCGGCGTAGTCGACCACCTCGTCGCCGAAGACCACTGCCGGAGCGTGCGGGGTCCGCTGCGCCTGGGCCCCGAACCTGTCCAGCAGCAACTCTTCGGTCGCCGGCCGCGCGGTGTCGTTCCACTCCACGAGCATGCGGTGGCGTTCGTCGGCGTCGATCAGCGTCAGGTCACCGACCGCGCAGTCGGGGTCGGCGGCCAGCGCAGCGAGCACGCGCACGAGCCGTTCCGCCAGCACGGCGACCGTGTCCAAATCGAATATATCTGTGGCGTAACCGATTTCCCCCAGATAGGATCCATCGCCGCCGGCCGGCTCGACAAGTGTGACCGAGAGATCGTATTGCGCTGCCTGCCACTCGAAGTCCAGCGCCGACACCGACAGCGCGGGCAGTTCGACGACCGACTGCGTGTAGTTCTGGAACGCCAGCATGACCTGGAACAACGGGGAGAACGACTGGGACCGAACGGGGTTGATGCGATCGACCAGCCGCTCGAACGGGACGTCGGCGTGCGCGAACGCACCGAGGTCGACCTGAGCGGTCTCGGAGATCACCTTCCGGAAGGTCGCATTCGGGTCGACTTCCGTCCGCAGCACGAGGGTGTTGACGAACATGCCGACCAGGTCGTCGAGGGCCTGCTCACCGCGGCCGGCGACCGGCGTACCGATCGTGATGTCGCTGCTGCCGGACAGCCGTGCCAACAAAACCGCCAACGCCGTGTGCACGACCATGAACGGCGTCGCGTGCTGGTCGGTCGCGATCCGCTTGATCCCGGCGACGATGTCGGCGGGCACTGCGAATTCGACGCTGGCACCGACACCGTCCCGGACGACCGGACGGGGCCGGTCGGTCGGCAGGTCGAGCACGTCGGGGATGCCCGCGAGGGTATCGGTCCAGTAGTCGAGCTGCCGGGCGAGCACCGAGTCGGGGTCGTTCTCGTCGCCGAGGACCTCGCGCTGCCACAACGCG
>NZ_JAUZMZ010000163.1:0-10122 GCF_036327435.1 Rhodococcus chondri
GAGATGGGGGAACAGCAGGGGTTGCTGCGCGAGCAACACCACCGACCTCCGATGCGGCGCCAGCGCGACCTTCGCCTCGGTGTCGGTCAGCACCCGCGCCCCGAGTTCCACGAACCCCGCATCCGGCACGATCAGCCCTGCCACCACGCTCAGCAACGTGGACTTTCCGGCACCGTTGGGACCGAGCACTGCGACGATGCTGCCCGGCTCGACCTCCAGCGCGACCTCGACGTCGCGGACATCGACGCGTGCACGCACCCGCAGGCTGCTCACGGTCCTCCCACCTCACGCCGGGCGTGGACCGCGACGACGATCGCCACCGCCACGACGACGAGCAGCAGCGACAGGGCCACCGCGGCATCGGGGTCCGCTTCTCGCTGAAGGTAGATCTCGAGGGGCAGCGTGCGCGTGACACCGGGCAGGCTTCCCGCGAAAGTGAGCGTCGCGCCGAATTCCCCGAGCGCACGCGCAAAGGCCAGGACTGCGCCCGACACAAGGCCGGGCAGCACGAGCGGCACCGTCACTCTGCGGAACACCGTTGTGGGCCGGGCGCCGAGCGTCGCGGCGACGTCCTCGTAGCGTCGTCCCGCGGTTCGGAGCGCGCCCTCGAGAGTCATGACGAGAAACGGCAGCGCCACGAAGGCCTGGGCCAGCACGACTGCGGCGGTGGAGAACCCGATGCGGAGTCCGAACATCTCGAGGTACTCGCCGAGCAGACCACGGCGGCCGAAGGTATAGAGCAGGGCGATGCCGCCCACCACGGGAGGCAGCACGAGGGGAAGCAGCACCAGCGCTCGCAGTACCGGAATTCCGCGAACCGTGCTGCGGGCCAGCACCATCGACATCGGCACACCGAGCAGCACGCACAGCGCGGTACTCGCGAGCGCCGTCTTCAGGCTCAAGCCCAGCGCCTGCAGCGACGACTCGGACATGACGAGTGCGGGAAATCTCGGCCAGTCCACCGCGACGAGCATCGCGAGCAACGGCACGGTGAGGAAGAGCGCGCCGACGATCGCCGGCAGGTAGAGCCAGCGCGGCAGACCGGCAGGGATACGCGCCGGCCCGGTCACGGCGCCGCGAATCCGGCTCCGGCGAGCACGCTTCGTCCTTCCGGACCGGTGACGTACACGCGGAATTGCGTGGCGAGCGACGGATCGCGGGCCTGCCGTAGCACGGCAATCGGATAGGTGTTCACAGCACCGGCGGCTTCGGGGAACGGCACGGCTGTGACCCTGTCGCCCGCGGCCTGCGCATCGGTGACGTAGACGAGTCCGGCATCGGCCTGTCCGGACGTGACCTTGCCGAGCACATCGGTGACGGACATTTCCTCGCTGACGGGCGCGAGGTCGACGCCGGCCGCGGTCTCGGCACGCGCGGTCGCGGCACCGCACGGCACCTGCGGTACGCACACGACCACGGTCCGGTCCTCGCCGGGCCGAGCGGTGAGCGACGCAATACCTTCGGGATTGCCGGGTTCGGTGACGATCGTGAGAGTGTTCGCGGCGAATGTCACCGGGTCGCCGGAGACGAGACCATCCTCGACCGCAACGCGCATCGTGTCGGTGTCGGCCGACGCGAACACGTCGGCGGGAGCGCCGTGCGACAGTTGCGCCACGAGATCGGACGACCCGGCGAAGGACAACCGCACGTCGACGCCCGGATGGGACGCCTCGAACCGCTGCCCGAGCTCGGTGAACGGTTTCTGCAGCGAGGCTGCGGCGAACACGGTGACGGTGTCGCCGGAGCTCGCGGCAGTGCCGCACGACGTCAGGGCGGTGCCGACGACCGCGACAGCGAGGACAGCGGCGGCCCGGGCAGTCGTCTTCACGCCGGTCCGGCTGGTGTCTCGACGATGACGGTGGTGGCCTTCACCACGGCCACACCGACACTGCCGGGTTCCAGACCGAGTTCACGCACCGCCTCGGTGCTCATCAGCGACACGACGCGGTGGGGGCCACACTGCAGTTCGACCTGCGACATGACCGTGTCGGACACGACCCGCGTCACGAGGCCGACGAAGCGGTTGCGCGCCGAACTGCCGACCCCGAGGAGATCCGGAGCGGTGTCGGCCTGGGCGCGTGCGAACTCGGCGAGGTCGCTGCCTTCGATCACCATGCGGCCCGCGGAGTCCTTGCCCGCCGGGAGCACGCCCTGATCGACCCATCGGCGGATCGTGTCGTCGCTGACGCCGAGCAGGGTGGCGGCGTCGCGGATGCGGATTGCGGTCATGACCGCGGACCCGGCCCATGCCGTCGAAGACACCGCACAATCGTCATGAAGCAGACGATACTTCCGCAGATGCGGACAGGCAACGAAACTGCAGGCTCGCCGGCGATCAGTACACGTCGCGGACGTACCGCTTGCCTGCTGCCAGTTCGTCGACGTAGGCACCGGCGGCGTCGTGGTCCATACGTCCGTGGGTCTGCACAACCTCGCGGAGCATCGCGTCGACGTCCTTCGCCATCCGGCTCGCGTCGCCGCACACATAGAAGTGCGCGCCGTCCTGCAGCCATTTCCACAGTTGGGCCCCGTGCTCACGCATCCGGTCCTGCACATAGATCTTCTGCCGCTGATCGCGCGAGAACGCCAGGTCGAGATTGTGAAGGAATCCGTCGGCGTGCATCGACTCGATCTCGTCGCGGTAGAGGTAGTCGGTCTCCGATCGCTGGTCGCCGAAGAACAGCCAGTTCCTGCCGGTGTGCCCGGCTTCGCGTCGATCGTGCAGGAACGCCCGGAACGGGGCGATGGCGGTGCCCGGGCCGACCATGATCATCGGGGCGTCGGCGGCCGCCGGCGGCCGGAAGTGCATATTCGACTGCACGAAGATGGGGATGTCGACACCCTTGCTGTGGTCGGCGAGGAAACTCGAGCAGACCCCGGCACGGTCGCGGCCGTCGTAGCTGTACCGGATCACGGATACGGTCAACTGCACCTCGCGGGGGTCGGTTTTCGGGCTCGACGAGATCGAATACATACGTGGCTGCAACCTTTTCAGCACCTCCTTCCACTCCGCGAGCGATGCCTTGAAGGGATACTCGGCGATGACGTCCATCGCCTGCTTACCCCACAGCCACCGCTGAAGTTCGATCTTGTTACCGGGCCGCAGCAGCTTCGCGAGTTCCGCGCTCTCGCTCTGACGCTGCACGAAGCGCAGCAGATCCGTAGTCACCCGGGTGATGTCGAGATATCGGGCCGCCGCCTCCCGCAGCGGAATCGTCGGAAGATCGGTCATCTCGATCCCACCCTCCGGGTCGAGCGCGGTGACCTGCAGCCACTCGTCCACCGCGCCGGGCCCGTTGGTGGGCATTACCCCGAGAGCGTCTCCGGCCTGATATTCGAAGGTGGGATCGAACAGTTCGAAGCCGAACTGCCGCACATCTTTCGAAGACCCGGCACCGCTGAGTGCGACATTGTGCGTCAATCGGGTCACGAGGGGTGATTTGCGGCTGTACACCGGGGAGGATCTCGTCTCGGCTGTCGTCGAAGCTGTCGGGGCAACCGCCGCACCCTCGCCGACGAGCCTCTCGACGGTACCCAGCCACTGCTCGGCCGACTCCTCGTAATCGGGTTCGCAGTCGACCCGCGGAAGCAGCCGCGTCGCACCGAGTTCCGCGAGCCGCTCGTCGAGCTTGCGTCCGTAGCCACAGAAGTCGTCGTAGTTCGAATCACCGAGCGCCAGCACTGCGTAACGCAGGTTCTCGAGCAACGGTGCGGCGTCGCTGCCGAGCGCCTTCCACAGCGCCGCACCGTTGTCGGGTGCGTCCCCGTCGCCGAACGTGCTGGTGACCACCAGCAGCGTCGGGATGTTCGCGAGGGCCGTCAGTTCCAACTCGTCCATTGCGGCCGACGTCGCGGCGCGGCCGGCCGCCCGCAACCTGCCGACGCACGTCCGCGCGAAGTCTTCGGCGTTGCCCGTCTGTGAGGCCCAGGTCACCACGACCGCCGGCTCCGTGTCGCGGGCCGCGGCCACATCGCCCTCGGCCGTACCCGGCCGGCTGTGCGAATACATACCGGCGAGAAACCCGTTCAGCCAGTCGCGTTTCGCGATCGGGAACGGTGCGGACTCGGGCAGGACGGGCACCACACCGGACACGGGGGACAACCGCAGACCCGCGACGAGACCCGCGAGGTAATCCCGCTCCGTCTCGTCGAATGCGGGGGCCGGGGTGTCGTCGAGCCCGAGAACACCCGCCAGCCGATCGACGGTCGCAGCACCGTCCGATTCCTGTCGGGGAGCTTCACCGGCGGGGGAGACGCTGGTCAATGTCACTGCGCAGAACTTGAATTCGGGCTGCTGCGACACCGGGTCGATCGCATCGTTCGTCACCGCGTTGACCGCGAGATCCTCCCCGAAGTTGTCGTTCCAATGAATCGGCGCGAAGCAGGTACCCGGACGCACCCGCTCGGTCACCACGGCCGGAAGCACCGCGCGACCGCGGCGCGACCTCACCTCGACCCGGTCTGCGTCGGCGATCCCGTACCGCTGGGCGTCGGCGGGGTGGATCTCCACGAACGGCCCGGGGTTGAGCCTGTTGAGCTTCGCGATCCTGCCGGTCTTGGTGCGGGTGTGCCATTGATGCTGCACCCGACCGGTATTGAGGACGAGGGGATAGTCGTCGTCGGGCAGTTCGGCGGGAGGCATGTGCGGCCGGGGGAAGAACCGGGCGCGGCCGTCCGGTGTGGCGAACGCCAATTCCGGCACGGTGCCGTCGTTCCGGACGACGAGGCTGCGGCTTCGCCCGTCGTTGAGGTAGCGCACGGGATTGCGGTCGGTGCCGGCGGCGGGCGGGCACGGCCACTGCACCGGCGCCTCACGTAACCGGTCATACGTGACACCGCGCAGGTCGTACCCGGTCTGCGGATTCCAGAACTGCCGGATCTCGGCGAAAATCTCCTCGGCACTCGTGTAGTCGAAAGCGTCCGAGAATCCCATCGCGCACGCCACCCGGGCGATGATCTGCCAGTCGGGCAATGCGTCTCCAACCGGGTCGACGGCCTGCTGCAGCAGTGTCGCGGTGCGGTCGGAACCGATGGTTACGTACTCGGATTCGGCCCACAGCGCGGCGGGCAGCAGGATGTCCGCAAACGCGTTGGTTTCGGTGTCGGCGAACACATCCTGCGCGATCACCACTTCGGCCTTCTCGAGACCGTCGAGCACGACCTTGCGGTTCGCGACCGAGGCGACCGGGTTGGTGCAGATGATCCAGCACGCCTTGATCTCACCGTCCGCCATGCGGCGGAACATGTCGACGGTTCCGTCGCCGACCTCGGTGCGCAACGTGCCGCGCGGAATGTTCCAGATGTCCTCGACGAAGGCGCGGTCGTCGTCGGACAGCACCGATCGCTGCCCGGGCAGTCCCGACCCCATGTACCCCATTTCGCGTCCGCCCATGGCGTTGGGCTGTCCGGTGAGGGAGAACGGTCCACTTCCCGTACGGCAGATCGCGCCGGTTGCGAGGTGCAGGTTGCAGATCGCGTTGGTGTTCCAGGTGCCGTGGGTGCTCTGGTTCAGGCCCATCGTCCAGCAGCTCATCCAGTTTCCGGCCTCACCGATCCACCGTGCGGCCGTGCGGATGTCGTCCTCGGGAAGACCGGTGATCTCGGCGACCACCGCGGGTGGATAGTCGGCGAGGAACTCTTCCATCGCGTCCCACCCGGCGGTGTGGTCCTCGACGAACTGCCGATCGACCCGCCCGTCCTGCACGAGTAGATGCAGCAATCCGTTGAGCAGCGCGAGGTCGGTGCCGGGAGCGATCTGCAGGAACAGATCGGCCTTGTCGGCGGTCGTCGTGCGGCGCGGGTCGACAACGATCAGCCTGGCTCCGGCCTTGACGCGTTCCATCATCCGCAGAAACAGGATGGGATGGCAGTCGGCCATGTTGGAACCGGTCACGAAGAACACGTCGGCGTGGTCGAAGTCCTCGTACGAGCCGGGCGGTCCGTCCGAGCCGAGGGACTGCTTGTATCCGGTACCGGCGCTCGCCATGCACAGTCGCGAGTTGGATTCGATCCGGTTGGTGCCCAGATAACCCTTGGTCAGCTTGTTGGCCAGGTACTGCGCTTCGAGCGACATCTGTCCCGACACATACAGCGCGACGGCGTCGGGTCCGTGGGTGTCGACGATCTGCGTCAACCGGCGCGCGGTCTCGGCGATCGCCTCGTCCAGCGCGACAGGAACGGGCGCTGCGTGACGGTTGCTCCGGACGCGGGCGGTCTCGAGCCTGCCACCGGCAACGAGCATTTCGGCGCTGGTAGCTCCCTTCGTACAGAGCCGGCCACGGTTGGTGGGATGGTCCTTGTCACCGTAGGCCTTGACGACCGTTCTCGCACCGGTGTCGGGGTCCGTTCGCACTTCGAGCACCATTCCGCAACCCACACCGCAGTACGAGCAGGCGGTTCTCACCGCTGTGATCTCACCCTGCATCCGCACCGCTCCCTCATGTGGCCCGACCGATGTGTTTCCGGCCGTGCTCCATGCTGCTGATGCGGTGTTTCGGGAGGATCAATCGCGGTGAGCGGGCTGTGACATCTGGCTCACGCGCCGTGCCGCGCGTTGTGAGAGAGCGGAAACAAACCGCTCGTATGGGCGGATCAGGCCTTCGGCTGCTGCTCCCACCACTTCAACAGTTCGGCCTCGGCCTCGTCCCGATCCAGAGGTCCGCGGTCCAGGCGCAGTTCCTTGAGGAAGTTCCATGCCTTTCCGACCTGCGGGCCGGCGGGAATACCGAGGAGTTCCATGATGGCGTTGCCGTCGAGATCGGGACGGACCCTCGCCATGTCCTCCTGCTCGATCAGCCGGGAGATGCGCTGCTCGAGGTCGTCGTACGTGGCCTGCAGCGCCGCGGCACGCCGCTTGTTGCGGGTGGTGCAGTCGGCGCGAACCAGCTTGTGCAGCTTCGGCAGCAGGTGACCGGCGTCGTGGACGTACCGGCGCACCGCAGAGTCCGTCCACTGGCCCTTGCCGTAACCGTGGAAGCGCAGATGAAGGAAGACCAGCTGACCGACGTCGTCGATCATCTGCTTCGAGTACTTGAGCGCTCGCATTCGCTTGCGGACGAATTTCGCTCCGACCACCTCGTGATGATGGAAGCTGACACCGCCGCCCTCTTCGTTGCGCTTGGTGGCGGGTTTGCCGATGTCGTGCAGCAGCGCCGCCCAGCGCAGCACCAGATCGGGGTCGCCGTCCTCGAGATCGATGGCCTGCTGCAGGACGGTCAGCGAGTGCCAGTACACGTCCTTGTGCTGGTGGTGTTCGTCGATCTCGAGTTTCATCGCGGGGATCTCCGGCAGCACCCGCGCAGCGAGTCCCGTTTCCACCATGATGTCGATGCCCTGGACGGGGTAATCGCCGAGGATCAGCTTGTCGAGCTCGGCCTGCACTCGCTCGGCACTGATCCGGAGAATTTCGTCGGCCATCCGCTCGATCGCGGAATGCACCCGTTCGGTGAGTGCGAAGCCCAGCTGCGACACGAAACGTGCGGCGCGCAGCATCCGCAGCGGATCGTCGTGGAACGAATCCTCGGGTAGTGCGGGGGTGTCGAGGACGCCTGCGAGAAGCGCCTCCATCCCACCGAGCGGATCGACGAACTCGGCGGAGCCGCCGCGTCCGATCCGCACCGCCATCGCGTTGACCGTGAAGTCGCGGCGAACCAGATCCTCCTCGAGTCGGGTGCCGTACTCGACGATCGGGTGGCGGCTGACGCGGTCGTATGCGTCGCTTCTGAAGGTGGTGATCTCGATCTGCTCGGGACCCTTCGCGGCGCTCACCGTGCCGAAGTCGATGCCGGTGTCCCACTGGTGGTCGGCCCAGCCCCGCAGCAGGCCCTGCACGACTTCCGGCCGGGCGTCGGTCGTGAAGTCCAGATCCGTGCCCAGTCGGCCGAGCAGCGCGTCGCGGACGCTGCCGCCCACGAGATACAGCTCGTGCCCGGCATCCGCGAACCGCGTGCCGAGAGGCGCCAGAACATCCGACAGTGCGCGCAACGTGGCGTCGGCGCCGGCGAGCAGCCGAGTGCGCCGATCGGCATCTGCGGAGGGTGAGTTCACGTCTTCGAACCTTACCGAGCTGTCCGGAGGTGTGGTTGAGCCGGCACCGACGCCGGTCCAACTAGTATCGACAAGGTGTCTCCCGCCGAACGTGCCAACCGCAACCGCCGCAGCTCGCGGCGGCGTGGCGCGGGCGGAAAACTCCCAGCTCGCGGAGCGTCGGCTACACCGCCCGCCCCGCACAGCCGGATGCGCACGGTGCGGGAGACGTCGGCGGGCGGACTCGTCGTCGACGGTCTCGGTGGTCCGCCCGAGAATCTGTGCGCCGCGCTGATCGGCCGCACCGACCGGCGGGGACGACTGCTGTGGTCGCTGCCGAAGGGACACATCGAGAAGGGCGAGACCGCCGAGGAAACGGCGATGCGCGAGGTCCACGAGGAAACCGGTGTCCACAGCAAGGTCCTGGCCGAACTGGGCAGCATCGACTATTGGTTCGTCACCGAGGGACGCCGCGTCCACAAGACCGTGCATCACTACCTTCTGCGCTATCTCGGAGGTGAGTTGTCCGATGCCGACGTCGAGGTGACCGAGGTCGCCTGGGTGCCGCTGCGCGAGCTGCGGTCGCGGCTCGCATACGCGGACGAACGCAAGCTCGCCGACGTCGCCGACCAGCTCATCGCCGAAATGGCCTCCGGGAGTCCGGTCGATCCCACATCCGATACGGACGAACCGGGAGCTCATCGCGGATGACGGTGGTGGTATCCCGGGCCGGCGCCGCGGTCCTCTTCGTCCTTGCGCTTGTCGTGGGAATGCTCGGCGTACCCGTACCTGCCGGTGCTCAGCCCCAGGCCGAGTCGGACACTCCCCGCTTCCTCGAGCTGCGGATCGACTCGGTGACCCCGAGCGTCGTGTCCCTCGCCGGCGAACCGGTCGTGACGGTGCGCGGCACCGTCGCGAATGTGGGGGACCGCGACGTGGAAGACATCTGGGTGCGGTTGCAGCGCGCGCCGGTCGTGTCCGACGCCACAGGTCTGCGGACTTCGCTGACCCTGGACCAGGCCGGATTCGACACCGTCGGCGAATTCGAGGAGGTCACCGACCTGCTCGAGCAGGGGCAGGAAGAAACGTTCACGCTGGAGATGCCGCTGCGCTCCGATGCCGCGCCCTCCCTCGATATCGACGAGCCCGGGGTGTATCCGCTGCTCGTCAACGTCAACGGTGTACCCGAATACGGTGGGCAGGCCCGGCTCGACGACGCGCGCTTCCTCCTCCCGGCGCTCGGTATCCCGAAGAGCGAGGACGCTACCGGCGATGAGGACGTCACCGGCAACGGTGACCGGGATTCCGGCAGCGACAGCGGCACCGACAGCACCGTCGGCGACAGCACCGAAGAGGGCTTCCCGGCTGTACCGCCGGACGTGTCGCGTCCCACCGCGGTGACCATGCTGTGGCCGCTCGCCGACAAACCGCGCCTCGCCGCCGGCGTGCCGGGATCGACGAGCGATCCGGTACGACTCGTCGACGACGAACTCGCCACCTCGCTGGCCGAGGGCGGGCGGTTGGACGGGCTGCTCCGCGCGGTGGAGAAGACCACCGATACCGAGCCGCGGGTCGCCGAGGCACTGTGTCTCGCGGTGGACCCGGACCTGCTGGTCACGGTCGCCAACATGACGCGCGGCTACCTCGTCGTCGACGATCCGTCCGACCCGACTGGTGACGCACAACCCGGCGGCGGCACCGACGCCGCGATTGCCTGGCTCGCACGATTACGGACGCTCGCGACATCGACCTGCACTGTTGCCGTCCCCTTCGCGCAGGTGGATCTCACGGCGCTGTCCGACGCGGCCGAGACATCCCTCATAGAGCCCGCGCTCCGCGCACCCGCCCGAATCGTCGATTCCATCCTCGGCGTGACCTCCACACCCGGGGTGGTGTGGCCCGATTCGGGGGTGCTCACCGAGGAGGCCGGGCGGGTCGTTGCGGAGAGCATGACGAGTGGAGGTGACGGGGCGAGCGGAGCGACGGGTGGAGGTGACGGCGCGAGCGGAGCGACGGGTGGAGGTGACGGCGCGAGCGGAGCGACGGGTGGAGGTGACGGCGCGAGCGGAGCGACGGGTGGAGGTGACGGCGCGAGCG